>DASQNN010000215.1:0-27138 GCA_035644955.1 Nodosilinea sp.
GGGAGAAAAGAACTGGTTGAGCGATCGCGCAACGTGCCACGACAGCCCCAGGGCAAAGACATCGGTGGCGAGCAGCACGAGGCCCTGCCGCCCTGCCCCCGTAAGGGCATCGCGCAGCTGCAGCCTCAGCCGACGAGGGGCGCGCAGATCTTGACGGTAGCGGGGCCGCTGATGCATTGCAGCGGGTACGGCACGGTGACAGTGGAGAGCGGGGGCCATAGCAGGGGGCAGACGCATGGGGATGAGGTTGCCCTAGTATTCCGCAATTGTGCTGAGAATCCATCATCGCGGCAGGGGTTAAAGGATAAACACCAGCCGTGCCCCCTAAACCTTAAACCCTGAACCCGGCTGTCTACCCCCCGCTCCCCCCAAGCGGTACCGGGCCACCTGCGCTCCAAACAGCAGCACAAACATCGGGTTATTCACTAGATAGCGCTTCCACAGGCGGCGCGGCTCCTGGCCAAAGCGGTAGAGCCACTCCAGGCCCAAATTCATCATCCACCGAGGCGCCTGGGAAACATCGCCGCTAAAGAAGCTAAAGGCCGCACCCACACCAAGCATGACGGCGTTGACTTGCCCCTGGTGGCGGTGCATCCACTGCTCTTGCTTGGGGCAGCCCAGGCCCACAAACACCACCCGCGCCCCGGATTGGTTAATGCGCGCCACATCGGCGGCGGCCTCCTCAGCCGTCAGAGGGCGAAAGGGGGGGGCGTATTTTCCGGCGATGGGTAAACCAGGGAATTGGGCTTGCAGGTAGATTGCTATCGCCTCAAGCATCGGTTCGGTGCCGCCGTAGAGATAGACGGGAAGGCCGAGCTGGGCAGCGCGATCGCACCAAGCCAGCATCAAATCTGGCCCGTAGACCCGGCTCTGATCCGGTATGCCCAACAGCCGCAGCCCCAGCACCAGGGGCATACCATCTGAGGTCACTAAATCCGCGTCTTCGAGGATGCGCTGGTACAGCTTGTCCCAGTAGGCCGTCATCACCACGTGCACATTGGCGGCTACCACATAGCACGATCGCCCTGCGGTAGCCCAGGCTTGAATGCGATCGCAGGCATCGGTATAGCTGGTAGCGTCCACGCGGGTTTTAAGAATACGCCTGGCCTGTAAATCTGGCTCTGTCATGGCAGTGACCCTTGCATGGCACCCATTCTAGCGACCACCTAGGGTTTCCCTGCCTATGGTCAGGTTTACCCAGCAGCGCTTACAACCTATCCGCACCATCGGCATTTATGTTTATATATGACCAAAGCGGCACTATCTTCTGTAATTTTTTCATTTATGTAGCGCGCTTATCTTTTTTAGAAGACAAATCACACTTACCATTTACTCAATATTCCTGATTGCGCCACCTGAACTTCGTTTGGGGCCAGTAACTGCCAGGGTGTTAACTTGAGAAGCCCCAGTAAAATAGACTAGACGTGAACCCAGACCCCGCTGGTTTGCCCCAGCTGAGCGTGGTTTAAGGTTAAAGCTTACAACGGCGCGGTTTTTTTATTAACTTGGCTTACTCGCTGGCTTGGATTCGAGCTGGCAGACCTTTCGGCCAAGACTTGACATTTGAATCTTTGGATGCACGTTTAGGGGACTTACACATCGTGGACGCACCGCAGAAGCTAGCCTTTATTGTTCAATCTAACCGTTTGCAGGGGCTGATGTGGCAGGCTCTGCTCAAGTCGCAGAAACTAGCCGTTATTTTAGAACCCGCCAAGAGCGACCTAGCTGACTGCATTAGCCAGATTGCCAATGCCGGGTTGACCCTCCCCGATGTCATCGTGCTAGACGCCGAGGCCGCCGAGCTAAACCCCTACGAATTTTGCCGCTGGTGCCGCGACGCCTTTCCAAAAATACAGATTTTTCTAACCCGCTGTCGTCAGCTTCACGTCTCCGATACCGAACGGCGATGGGCTAAGCAGCAGGGCGCTAACGACTTTCTCAGCGGCTTCGATCGCGACACTTTGATGACCAGCGCCACCGAAAACATCAAGTGCATTCTCACCGGCCTCGACTACCCCTTTCTCAACGAGAAGGCTCTGCTAACGGTATTGCTCAACATTCGCCGCCAGCTGGGCACCACCCAAGCTACGGCTCCAGGTCTCGCTAGCCGCCCCGACCGCACCAAGAGCAAAGGAGCACTACCCGGCCTATCGCTAGCCAGCTCTAAACCAGAAGAACCTGCCGCTGCTGCCACCCCCCCTGGCCCAGACCCCCTCAATGATATTGACTGGGTCACCTCAGGGCTACGGGCCTTGGGCAATGACACCACCCGCAAAGCGGCCAAAGACACCTTTACACCGCCCCCGCCAGCGGTAAAATCGAGCGCGTTGCCCAAGCCAGCCCCCGCCAATGCCAAGCTGGCCGACGGCTCAGCCGTACGTCGCTATCGGGGCGTGGTGTACTAGCTTCGGCTGAGAGTTTTATCCAGTGAGTTCGACAATCAATTGAGCTAAAAAGGCGAGAATCTAGGGATTCTCGCCTTTTTAGTTATAGCCGTCGCCAGTTCAGCCAAGACATTGCCAAAATCAAAACGTTCAAACGCTTTCGGAGATTCCTAATGTCCTACCCAAAATAGCTACAGCTATGGGGCATCAATAAAGCCACAAAACGTTAAACCGTTAATCTGGGATAGTATTAGGCCTCGTCCCCAGGGGAGGGGTCGCTAGCTTTTTTAGCCGTAGACTTAGTGGTCTTACTGGTTTTAGCGGTGGTAGACCGGGTTGATTTTTTGGCCCCCGTAGCAGACTTAGCAGCGGTCTTAGTAGTTTTTTTAGCGCCACTGGCCTTGCTGGCCGCCGCCGTTTTTGTCGTTCGCGAGGCGGTCGATTTGCCCTTGCCGCCCTTGCCTTTTTTGGTCGATGCCTTGGCGTTGATCCAACTGAGGGCCTGTTCTAGGGTAACGGCATCGACCTCCACGCCCTCCGGCACCGAGGCATTGACCTTGCCGTGCTTAACGTAGAGGCCGTAGGGGCCGTTAAACACGGCTACGGGTTCTTCATCGTCGGGGTGGGCACCCAGTTCTTTGAGTGGGTCAACCTTTTTGCGCCCCCGCCCGGCCTTGGGCTGGGCCAGCAGTTCCAGGGCGCGCTCCAGGGTCACGGTCAGCACGTCGTCGTCGCCCTTAAGGGAGCGGTAGTCGCGGCCCTCCTTGCCCTGGTCGTGGACGATGTAGGGGCCAAAGCGGCCCTGACCGGCCTTGATGGACTTGCCCGTTTCTGGGTGGGCACCCAGGTTACGGGGCAGCATCAGCAGCCCCACAGCCATCTCTAGGGTGACGGCTTCGAGCTGAGTGCCCTTGGGTAGAGAGGCGCGCTTGGGGTTGGGGTTGTCGTCGGTGGGTTCTCCCAGCTGCACGTAGGGGCCGTAGGGGCCGATGCGCAAAAAGATCGGTTCCCCCGTGTCGGGGTGCAGGCCCACCTTGTCGGGACCTTCGACCTTTTGCTTGATGATGCGTTCGATCTGCTCGCTGTCGAGGTCGGCAGGGGGCACATCGGCGGGGATGGAGGCTTTTACCGACTCTTCGCCAGTGCCGATTTCGACGTAGGGGCCGTAGCGACCAATGCGAATCTTGGCTTCAAGATCTTCGAGCAGTACGGTACGGGCCGCGGTGGGGTCGATCTGGGTCTCCCGCTCCTGCACCATGGTTTCTAGGCCCTGATCGCCGGAGTAAAAGGCTTTCAGGTAGGGTAGCCATTCGACTTCGCCAGTGGAGATGTCGTCGAGGGTCTGCTCCATACGGGCGGTGAAGTGCACATCCACCAGGTCGGGGAAGTTTTGCTCCAGTAGTTCCGTCACCGCAAAGGCGGTGAAGGTGGGGATTAGGCTGTTGTTGACCAGGTTGACGTAGCCGCGATCGATAATGGTGCTGATCACGGTGGCGTAGGTGCTGGGGCGGCCAATGCCTTCGCTCTCAAGGGTCTTGACCAGGGTGGCCTCGGTGTAGCGGGCGGGGGGCTGAGTTTCGTGACCGATCGCCTCTAGGTCTGTGCAGTTTAAAGCGTCGCCAATGGCCAGGGTCGGCAGCAGCACTTCCTGATCTTCGATCGCCGCATCGGGGTCGTCGGAACCTTCGACGTAGGCGCGAAAGAAGCCGGGGAAGTCAATGCGCTTGCCGGTGGCGCGGAAGAGGGCGTTTTCGATTTCGATGGAGGCGGTGATATTGGTCTGGCGGGCCTCGGCCATCTGGCTGGCCACGGTGCGCTTCCAGATCAGGTCGTAGAGGGAGGCCTCACGGCCAGTGAGGCCCGTTTCTTTGGGGGTTCTAAAGGTGCTACCGGCGGGGCGAATGGCCTCGTGGGCCTCCTGGGCACCCTTCGATTTGGTGGCGTACTGGCGGGGTTTGGGGCTGAGGTAGTCGGTGCCGTACTTGGTGGTCACACAGGCGCGGGCGGCGGCGATCGCCTGCTCCGACAGGTGCACCGAGTCGGTACGCATGTAGGTAATGTAGCCCTGCTCGTAGAGGTTTTGGGCCACCCGCATGGTGTCGCGGGCCGAGAGCCTGAGCTTGCGGTTGGCCTCCTGCTGGAGGGTGGAGGTGGTGAAGGGCGGGGCGGGCTTGCGGTTGTTGGGCCGCTCTTCCAGGTTGCTGACCGTCCACACACCTGCTTGCAGACGGGTTTGCAGCTCGCGGGCCTGGGTTTCATCGAGCAGCACCACGTCGCGGCCCTCGGCCACGCGACCGGTGGCTTCGTCGAAGTCGCCGCCGTTGGCCAGGCGAGTGCCGCCCAGGGAGTAGAGCTTGGCCTCAAAGGCGTTCTTATCTTTGAGCAGGCTGGCCTTGAGATCCCAGTAGGAGCCTCGACGGAAGGCACGGCGCTCTTGCTCGCGCTTGACCACCACTTTGACGGCCACCGACTGCACGCGACCCGCAGACAGGCCGCCAGCAATCTTCTTCCACAGCAGGGGCGAGAGGGTATAGCCCACCAGGCGGTCTAAAATACGCCGGGTTTCCTGGGCGTGGACGAGTTGGCTATCAATGTCGCGGCAGTTGTCGAGGGAAGCTTGAATCGCCTCCTGGGTAATTTCGTGGAACACCATGCGCCGCGTGGGCACCTTCGGGTTCAGCACCTGGAGCAGGTGCCAGCTAATGCTTTCGCCTTCGCGGTCTTCGTCAGTGGCCAGCAGCAGTTCGTCGGCCTGTTTGAGGGCATCTTTAAGGGTTTTGACCACCTTTTTTTTGTCGCTGGGCACGATGTACAGCGGTGCAAAGTCGTCCTCAGGATTGACCCCAAGCTGCGCCCACTTCTCGCCCTTGACGTTGGCGGGAATCTCGCTGGCCGATCGCGGCAGGTCGCGAATGTGCCCCATGGACGCCTCAACCCGATACCCCGACGGCAGGTAGTTGCGAATCGTCTTGGCCTTGGTAGGAGACTCGACAATGACAAGGGTTGACATAGGGCTGCTGGCGCTTCAGTGGTAATCGTTAGCAATCGCGGTTAGGCTCTTCTAGCCTACGAGACTAACCTATAGAGTTCGCAGGTGTAATGGGCCAATTGATCAACACTGTACTGCACACCTACCGAACTGCTGGTGCCCTTGGCTATGAAAACTTAACCATTGGGAACCTGCTAGGGGTAGTTATAGGCTAAATAAATAGATCATTCCATCAGCTACCGTCCAGCCCTGTCGGGGCTGCCCCCCGAATTTACACACCGGGGAAAATCCTTTGGCGGTGACGCTGCGATCGCGCTACCATCGGGCCAGGGCTAGGCAACCGGCACAGGTTCGAGGCCGCGATCGCCCAATAGCCGCAAATAACCACGAATGATCGCGATCGCCCTGGTCACGACACAATTGAGCTGGTACGGTTAGTAGTAATCTCGCAGAGAAGAGAAAAGGTACCCAATGGATCTCGTCAACCTCGGGGCGCAGCTCAACGCTGGCACTATCTGGCCGGAGGCCGTTCTGTTGGCCACGATTTTGCTGATTTTGGTGGGCGACCTGATTCAGGGTCGCTCGTCGTCGGCCTGGACACCCTACGCGGCGATCGTCGGCGGGCTGGGGGCCACTGCGGCCCTGGTGGTGCAGTGGTCGATGGTTAACCCTATTGGTTTTTTGGGTGCTTTTAACGCCGACGACTTGAGTATCGTCTTTCGCGGCATTATCGTCCTGTCGGCGGTGGTGACGGTGCCCATGTCGATTCGCTACGTAGAGCAGTCGGGCACCTCCCTGGCCGAGTTTTTGGTGATCTTGCTGACCGCGACCCTGGGGGGCATGTTTCTCTCCGGGGCCAGCGAACTGGTGATGATCTTTGTCTCCCTGGAGACCCTAAGTATTTCGTCGTACCTGCTGACCGGTTACATGAAGCGCGACCCCCGCTCCAACGAGGCAGCGCTCAAGTACCTGCTGATTGGGGCCGCTAGTTCAGCCATCTTTCTCTACGGGTCGTCGCTGCTGTACGGGCTGTCGGGAGGTGAGACGCGGTTGGCTGCGATCGCCACCAACATCGTCAGCGATGGCACCGAGGCTCCCATTGGCCTGGTGGTCGCCCTGGTGTTTGTAATTGCCGGTATCGCCTTTAAAATCGCCGCCGTGCCCTTCCACCAGTGGACCCCCGACGTGTACGAGGGTTCGCCCACCCCGGTGGTGGCGTTTCTGTCGGTGGGGTCTAAAACCGCTGGCTTTGCCCTGGCTATTCGTCTGCTGGTCACCGCCTTCCCGCTGGTGTCAGAGCAGTGGCACTTTGTGTTTACCGCCCTGGCGATTTTAAGCATGGTGTTGGGCAACGTGGTGGCCCTGGCCCAAACCAGCATGAAACGCCTGCTGGCCTACTCCTCCATTGGCCAGGCTGGGTTCTTGATGATTGGTCTGGTGGTGGGCACCGATGCGGGCTACGCCAGCATGCTCTTCTACCTGTTCATTTACCTGTTTATGAACCTGGGCGGCTTTACCTGCGTGATCTTGTTCTCGTTGCGCACGGGCACCGACCAGATCAGTGAGTACGCTGGGCTGTACCAAAAAGACCCCCTGCTTACCCTGGGCCTCAGCATTTGTCTGCTGTCTCTGGGGGGCATTCCGCCCATGGCCGGGTTCTTTGGCAAAATCTATATTTTCTGGGCCGGTTGGCAGGCCGGAGCCTACGGCCTAGTGCTGGTGGGCCTGGTAACTAGCGTAATTTCGATTTACTACTACATCCGCGTGATCAAGATGATGGTGGTCAAAGAACCCCAGGAAATGTCGGATGTGGTTAAGAATTACCCCGCCATTCGCTGGGATCTACCCGGCCTCCGCCCCATGCAGATCAGCCTGATTCTGGCCGTGGTCGCCACCTCCCTGGCGGGCATTTTGTCGAACCCGCTATTTACCATTGCCAACAACGCCGTCACCCAGACGCCGATGCTGCAAAACCCCGGTGCCCAGGTGGCCATTACCCCCCTAAGCGATACAACCCAGAACTAGGTTTTGGGTAAGGCGGCTATCGGCAGGACACGCCAACCTCACCCCGCTCCCAATCCCCCAGATGAACCCCAGGATGGTCATGGCTTTCAACATGCACCATCCTGGGGTTTAGTTTGTGGTTCGGATTTGGTGTCAGTTCTTTAGGTAGGGCTGGGATGGCTGGCCTCCGGTGGCGGGGTCAAATCCAGCAGCGGCTTAAGGCGCTGTTCGGGGTAGGCCGCTAGGGGCAGCAGAACCCGACTGTGAGTGCGGCCATCGTCGAGGGTCGAGAAGCTAATCTCACCCCCCAGCTGGACAATGAGCATTTTGCAGATGGCCAAGTGCAGCCCCGGTGGGCCGTCGAGAGCCGAGGGGGCCAGCACGTCAAGCAGCTGGCTCTGGCTGAGTTCTTCGAGCAGCCGGGGCGAGCACTGCCCGTCATCGGTGACCGAAAGCTCAACCCAGTCGAGGTTGAGCACCCGACACCAGAGATCGATGCGGCCCCCAATTGGGGAGCGGTTGCAGGCGGCGGCCACAACCTCGTAGAGAATGAGCTCCAGCTTGAGCATATCGCCCCCCACCACCACACTGCTCTCGTTGTGCACCTTAGACCAGAGCTGACGGGCTTCTAGAATAGGGTTAACCCGCTCTATCAGGCGGTTGAGCAGGCTGATCAAGGGCATGGTCTGGTGCTGACGGTGCAGCTGCCAGCGCTCGCCCACCAGCACCGCCTCAGAATTTTTCATGACGGCAGTAATTTGACCATGGAGCAGCTGTAGCTCACCGGCGATCGCGGTGTCTTTGGCCTGCAGGTGGGCCAAATCTTGAGCTAGCTTGCCCAGTAGGCGATAGAGGTCTTCCAGGCGGTGGTGCTTGTACCAGTTCAGGTTTTCGAGCTCCTGGCGCTGCTGGGTCAGCATCGTCGTCATGGCCAGGTGTCGCCGCGACCAGGCTAGCTGGCTAGTCAGCAGCTTGAAGATGGTGAAATGGTGGTTAGCCCACTGGCGATGGGGCGGCGACACGGCCACCACTACTCCCGTTACCCCATGGAAGGGGGCCGTTCTCAAGGCGGTAAGCAGCAGGCGGCTGCCCGAGACCGGCCTAAACCAGGCCCTGGTTTCGTCGGGCAGCTCATCCACGCCCAGGGGCAGCATGCCATCGGTTTGCAGCGCCCAGTTGATCAGGGCATCGGAGCTGACCGGAATGGAGTGGCGCGTATCGACGCTGACGCTGGTGTCCTGACTTACCATCTGGGTGACGGTGGCGGTGGTGCTGCCCGGGTGCCAGCTCACCAGCAGTACCGCCGAGCCGTGGAGCAGCTGCATGACGTGCTGCAAGGTAGTCTGCTCTAGCTGGTCTGGGGTTAGCCCCTTGTGAAGCGCCTGTAGCCCCCACTGAATCGACTCGTAAATATGCTGCTGCTGGTCGAGCTGGCGCTGGAGCTGCCACTGGTGCAAAATCACGCCAATCTGGCGGGCCACCGCCTCAAACAGCGCCTGCTCGGTGGTCGTCCACTGGCGGCTGATGCTGTCACAGATCAGCACCATGCCTTCGGGGGCGTTGCCGGGGGCCACGTTGCCCACCAGCACCGCCTGGGCACCCAGGTCTAGCAGGTGGGGCCGCCAGGCCATCAGCTTGAGGTCGTGGGTCAGGTTGTCGATGCTGACGGCTGATGGGCTGCGCTCTAGCATTTGCCAATCGACATCGTCGAGGCAGGGCCACAGCAGGGGCACTCCCCGAGGGCGGCCAGACTGGCTTTGAAAGCAGAGGTCGTAGCCGTTGCGATCGGGGTTAAACAACAGCACAAAAAACTGCTGAATGGCCAACCGATCTTGGAGCACCGTAAAGCAGGTTTGCAGGGTGTGGTGCCAATCGACATCGCCGTGGATGCCCTGGATTACCCCGGTGGTGAGGTGCTGGTCAAGCTCGGTTTGACGCACGGTTTCTTTGGCGGTAGCGGCGGGCAGGGCCACGCTCAGCAGCTGGGCCGTACCAATTAAAAACTGCTTTTCTGCCTCTTGCCAGAGACGCGGGGTGGCGCCCTCGACCGACAAAAAGCCCATCAGGTCGCCCTGACGGCTCAGGGGGGCAATCATCAGCGACTGGGCCTGGAGCTGCTGCATGAGGCGATCGGAGACAATGGTTTTGAGGGCACCCTGGCTTTCGCCCACCACGACCAGCTGCTGGTTGCTCAGGGCCTGGTAGAGGCCGCGCACCTCATCGACGGCAATGTGCAGCGATCGCTCGTCCTCGGGCGCAGCGGGGCGGGCTGTTGACCCCGGCGTGCGCTGCCAAAAGTAGTTGCCCTTGGGCTCAAACCAAAAGACGCGGGTGCACTGGGGCGCAATAAAGCGCTGGGTTTCGCGCACCACCTCCTTGAGCTGGCTATCGACATCGGGCAGAGTGCCCAGACGGCCAATCAGGGCCAGCAGGGGCTGCTCTAGGCGCTTGGTCTGCTGCCGCTGCTGCTCAGACTCAAAACGGTGCAGCGCCTCGGCCAGCTCACCCATCACAATGGCCAGGTAAGAGCGCTCGCCCAGGGAGGCACTCTTACCCCATTCGGGGGAAGCCAGCACCAGCAGGCCAAAGCACACCTCCTGCCGCTTGATGGGAAAAATAATGGCGCTCTGCAGGGCTAGCTGCTTGGCAATGGTGCCCCACTCTCCGGCGCGAATTTCGTTTTGCAGGTCGGCCACAATCAGGGGTCGCTGCTGCACCACTACCTGCTCCATCACATCCCCCGGGGTGAGGTTGATCATGGTGCGAATGGAGCGCATTTGCCCCGGGCGACAGCCCTTGGTGACTAGGCGATGGTTGATGCGATCGTACAGACCGGCCCAGGCCACCTCAAAGGCAAACTCCTGATGCACGTGGTCGAGGGCGAGGGTAACCGCTTCTTCTACAGTGGTGCTTCCCCGCAGCGCTTTGAGAATGCGCGACAGGGCCATGATTTGTTGGTCGTGCCGATCGGAGGCAGACTCGTGGGGATGGGATTGCGCCATTGGCGTCAACACTCTCTATCGGTTGCAGGAAGGGATCGGTAGGCAGTCTACCCTGGGTCTAAGCTAGCCCAGGGCCAGACCCCATTGACCAGGGCGCTAATCTAACCGCCCCAAAACAGTCCAGCAGAGGTGCTTAAAAGAACCCCACCTGCTGGACTATGGCGGTTTGATTGCTGTAGACCCACCCAGATCTGCGCGGCGACCCTAAGCTAACCCCTGGGGCTGCTTTAATGGGAGAGGACTGCAGGCGATGGCCCCGCAGAGGCAGCCTAACTCCTCCGGAGAGGTGCGAATGCCCCTTATCAGCTGTATCCCCAACACCGCTAACCGTTGTGCTCACCTGGCGTGCTCCATGGTTGCAAAGGCCACGGGCAGCCAAAAATGTGCCTGTAGCCTGAATATCAGTTTACCCCGCCCGTCGTTTGCATTCACTACTACAGTCTGTGAAAGATCCCTACCGCCAGCTTGTACGTCCGCTGCTGTTTCACGGCGTAACGCTCGACCCCGAATTTCTGCACCGCCGCACCATGAACCTGCTGGCCTGGCTAGGGCAGCCCGATCGGCACCCCATGGCGGCCCAAACGCAGCCATGGCTGCGGCAGCAGTTTTGTCTGAGCGACTCGCGCCTAGCCCAGACCTGCTGGGGCATGCGCTTTGCCAACCCCCTGGGCCTGGCGGCAGGCTTTGACAAAGACGGTGAGGCGGCCCGGACCTGGCCCCTACTGGGCTTTGGCTTTGCTGAGCTGGGTACGGTCACTCGCCACCCCCAGTCGGGCAACCCCCAGCCCCGCCTGTTTCGTCTGGTACAGGATGAAGCGGTGCTCAACCGCATGGGCTTTAACAACCAAGGCGCTGAGGCCCTGGCCGAGCGGCTGGGGGGCTACTGGGACGGCGATCGACCCAGCCTGCCCATCGGCATCAACTTGGGCAAATCTAAGGTAACGGAGCTAGCCGCCGCCGCGGAAGACTATCGGTTTAGCTTTCAGCAGCTCTACCCTTACGGGGACTACTTTGTGGTGAATGTGTCGTCGCCCAACACGCCTGGGCTCAGGTCGTTACAGGCCGCCGACCAGCTAGGCCCAATTTTGGCGGCGCTGCAGGAAGAGAACAGCGATCGCAAGCCCATCTTGGTCAAAATTGCCCCCGACCTGGCCTGGGCGGACATCGATGCTGTGATCGACCTAGCCCTGGCCCACGGTCTGGCCGGAATTATTGCCACCAACACCACCATTGCCAGAGAGGGCCTCAAAACCCAGACCCTGCTACAGACCGGCAACTCGGTTACTGAGGAGGCCGGCGGCATTAGCGGTGCTCCCCTGCGCCAGCGATCGACTGCGGTCATTCACCATATCTACCAGCGCACTGAAGGGCATTTGCCCATTGTGGGGGTGGGGGGCATTTTTACCGCCGCCGATGCCTGGGCAAAAATCACCGCCGGGGCGACTCTGCTACAGGTCTACACCGGCTGGATTTACGAAGGCCCCTGGATGGTACGGCGGGTGTTAGAAGGGTTGTTAGCCAAGCTAGAGGAGCACCAGCTGACTAACATCGCCGATGCCGTTGGCCTCAGTCACCGCGTTTAGAAGGGCACCGCGTTTAGAAGGGAGTGATACAGACTTGCTAGCTAAGGGTAGAGACTACTTGTCGCCTGGCGTAATTTTTTCGATCAGGGACTTAGCCCCCTCAACAACGCCCCCCTGATCGGGATTTTCCTGGCGGTACTGCTTCAGGTTTTCTTGATAGGTTTTTTGAACACCGTTGGGGTCTTCGATGACTTCTACGGCCTTCTCGTAGGCCTGATCTCGGGGTTCTTCAGTCATGACCTGATCTACCGGTGGGGCAGAGGCCCCTTTGGCGGCAGCGGCGTAGGCGGGCTGGTTAGCAACCATGAGCCAGCCCATGACGCTGACCAGGCAAGCCAGCGCGATCGCGCGCCAGCAGCGGCTGAGAAAGTCTTCTGAGAAGGTGAGCAGGCGTTTCATAACAGCTCCTGGGTCGCTGGGTAAGGGGGAATGCGATTTGGTGGGGCAGTTGCCCTAACGGCAGGTGACCCCAAAGAACAGACTGAACTGTATAGTACGCAACTCAATGTCGGCCCCGCTCCACCCCAGGGCAGATTCCACGGGCTGAAGTCTTCTCAAGGTTGGCAGCATGGAGGCGTTGACCTACCAGACCGGCCCGCTAGCACAGCGAATGATGTTTGAAGTGCTCCCGTGGATCGGTTTTTGCCTGGGGCACCCTGGCCGTTTACGGTTAGGGTGCGACTGCTGTAGGATGGTTGCCTAGGTAAATTTCGGCCAGGTTCAGGCATCGGTGCCAAAGTCATGGGGTGCTGAGGAGCTTGGGCTACCGAAATACTTGGTATGGTGCGCCGTGGCCCTAATTCCTCCCTCCCAGTTGCAAAAGCTTGAAACCCATCCCGATGGCCCGCTACAGATTTCACCTCTGGCCATAGCGGACCCAAGCCCTACGGATAGTAGTCTCTCCTTAAAAATTCTGACTCTATCCCTAGCAATACCGACCTATAACGAAGGCCAAAACATTGTTTCTCTAGTCGAGCGTTTAACCGCTTTGCTCGACGCGGCGCTGCCCGATGACTACGAGCTGATTGTGGTAGATGACAACAGCCCCGACCTAACCTGGAACACGGCTCTGGAGTTGCAGGCTACCTACCCCCAACTGCGGGTACTGCGGCGGCAGGATGAGCGGGGCCTGTCTTCGGCGGTCATTCGGGGTTGGCAGGTAGCTCGGGGGCGAATTTTGGGGGTGATCGACGCCGATTTGCAGCACCCGCCGGAGGTTTTGCTAGATCTGCTGAACGCCCTTCAGCAGGGGGCTGATTTGGCGGTGGGCAGTCGTCACGTAGAAGGCGGCGGCGTCAGCGAGTGGAGTTTGGCTCGGCGGTTGCTGTCGCGGGGGGCCCAGACGGTAGGGCTGCTGCTGCTGCCCCAGGTGGTGGGGCGGGTGAGCGACCCCATGAGCGGCTACTTTATGGTGCAGCGGGAGGCGATCGCAGGCCCGCTGCTCAACCCCAAGGGCTACAAAATTTTGCTAGAGGTGCTGGGGCGCGGCGATATCGACACCATTGCCGAGGTGGGCTACGTGTTTCAGGAGCGGCAGGAGGGAGCCAGTAAAGTCACCTGGCGGCAGTACATCGACTATATTCATCATCTGCTGCGGCTGCGGCTGGGGGGGCGACTGTTGCAAATGCACCAGCGGTTCCCAATGCAGCGGTTTGTGCGCTTTGGGATAGTGGGGCTCAGCGGCGTGGTGGTGGATATGGCCTTTCTCTACCTGCTGCACAGTACCCTGGGATTACCCCTGACCCGCAGCAAAATTGTGGCGGCGGAGTTCGCCATTCTCAACAACTTTATTTGGAACGACGCCTGGACCTTTGCCGATGTCAGCCAGCTGCAACAGGGCTGGCCGGCTCGGCTTAAGCGGTTGCTCAAGTTCAACCTAGTTTGCCTGGCGGGGCTGGTGCTAAACGTGCTGGTGCTGAATGTGGTTTACAACCTGGTGTTTGGCCAGCGCTGGGCCTACCTGGCGAATTTGGTGGCGATTGCGATCGTCACCTTCTGGAATTTTTGGCTCAATCTCAAGCTCAGCTGGCGGGTCACCCAAACCAAGTAGGGTGAGGGGTATAGCAACAAGTGTGCAGGGTTAGCAACTTAGGCCGCGATCGCGTCAAGCATGCTCATAATGCTCGATGCTGAAAAAGATATCTTTTAACCAGTAGTTTTACTATGGTTTTTTCTCGTCTGTTCGGTGAACAGTGGTTGACCTTTGCCTGGGGTCGCGTGGGTGCAGTAGTGCTCTGCCTAGTCGGTGCCATGGGCTGCACCACCCCGGTCGAGGTGATGGATCCAAACGCTGAGACTCCTGCGACCGAGGAACCGGTGGTCACCATTGACCTGTTCTTTGGCGATGTCGAAACCCCCGATGGCAGCACCGTAAAGCAGCTGAGGCTACCCGGCCCCGAGGCTGGAGTACTGGTTGTCTGCGATCAGGAGGGGTTTGTGCCCTTTAGCTATATCGACGTGGGCCTGGAGTGGGTGGGCTGTCAGGTGCCTACCCCCGGCGATACCGTAGGCGCTGAGTCTACCCTCACCGAGCCTGAGCTGTCTGACGTGCCCAGTCCCGTAGGCGGTACTGTGTCTCAAATCACCATCCCTGGCCCCCAGAGCGCTATTTCGGTGGTCTGCGAGACGGGGTCTCCCTTCGTCTATAAAGACCAGGGCACCTGGATTGGCTGCCAGGGCAGCTAGTCCCTAAATCGGTGGAACCCCTCGAATCAAATAGCCCCCAGCCTCTTCGTGTGGGAAGATCCTGGGGGCTATTTGTGGAGTTGAGCCCTGCCACAAACCGATGGGCCTGCGGGGGCTTGACTCAAACAGGGTGAACACCGTTCGCCCCTACATGGGACAGAATCTGCGGTTAAGCTCCCACCGCTTCCTTCGCCGCGTACAGCACCTCGGCGGTGATGCTGGCAACGCCCTGGTCACGGGCAAACTTCTCGGTGTTACGCTTTACCTTGCCGCGCACAAAGCCGGGAATTTTTTGCAGTTCGGCCAGGCCGTCGGCGCTCCAGCCAAAACCTGCATCGACAGAAGCATCGGCGCTCATGGTTTTGGTCAGCACCTCTTTGGTGTCGTGGCCGCCAAAGAACTCCAGCAGGTGGTCTTCCATGCCCAGGGTAAAGGAGTTGTACACCAGGTCAACGATCTGGTTGGCCCCCTCGTAGCCCATGAACGGGCGGTAGCCCACCGGGAAGTTTTGAATGTGAATGGGGGCAGCAATCACGCCACAGGGGATATCCAACCGCTTGCCCACATGGCGCTCCATTTGGGTGCCGAAGATGGCAGCGGGCTCAAGCTGGGCAATGCGATCGCCAATTTCCCCGTTGTCTTCGCTGACCAGGATCTCGTCGCAGTACTCGCCCACCTCGGCGGCGAACCAGTCGGCGTCGTACTTGCAGTAGGTGCCCGCCAGCACAACGCGAATGCCCATTTCGCGGGCCAAAATCTTGGTCATGGCGGCGGCATGGGTGCTGTCGCCAAACACTACCGCCTTTTTGCCGGTTAGGTTCTGGCAGTCGATGGAGCGCGAAAACCAGGCTGCCTGAGACACAAACCGGGTTTGGTCGTCGATCAAGGCGTCGTAGTTGACCTCGGCCCCCTGCTCATTTAGCACCGTTTGAATGGCGCGGATGCAACGGGCGGTCTCGACAATACCCATAGGGGTAATGTCCACGTAGGGCATGCCCAGTTCTTCCTTCAGGTACTCAGCCGTCAGGGGGCCGACCTCGCGGTAGGGCACCAGGTTAAACCAGGCCCGGCCCATGTCTTTAATTTGGGTTACCAAAGCGCCCTCGGGCATGACCAGGTTGACCTCAATGCCGAGCTGGGCCATCAGGGTACGCAGCTCGCGGCAGTCGTGGTTGTTGTGGAAGCCCAGAGTGGTCATGCCAATGATATTCACCGAGGGTTTCTCAGTTTTGCCCTCCGGCAGGGTGCCCTGCTTGCGGGCTTTGGCCAGGTAAAACTGCACGATCTGCTGCAGGGTGCGATCGGCGGCCTGCAACTCGTTGACCCGGTAGTGGTTAACGTCCGCCAGCAGCACGTCGCTCTGGGCGTCGAGGCTGGCCCGCTGCACAAAGTTGGCCAGGTCTTCTTGCAAAATGCTGGAGGTGCAGGTGGGGGTGAGCACGATCAGGTCGGGGTGCTCTTCCTTGTCTTTGCGAACGATATTGTCGACCACCTTTTCTTGGGAGCCGCGCGCCAACACATTGCGATCGACAATGCTGGCGGTCACAGGGGTAAAGTCGCGCTCCCGCTCCAGCATCGATCGCATGACGTTGAAATAGTCATCTCCCAGCGGCGCATGCATGATAGCGTGCACGTTTTTAAACGAGCTAGCGATGCGCAGGGTGCCAATGTGCGCCGGGCCGGCATACATCCAGTAGGCCAGTTTCATCGAGTGAGTCTCCTTGGTGGCGGTGGTCAGCGTGAGTTTGCCGAAACACCCTGAGCCGCGCAGGCCAGTAGACCCGTACGGTTTTGATTGTCGCCAAGATTGAGCTGGGCCGGGGAACTCTGAGAGAATTCTTTACCTGGCCCCGCAGGGATGTCTAAAGGGATGATTGACTGGTGACCTGGGAATTGGTGACCTGAAGAATGGTGCGAATTAACACTTCGGCATCAATGGGCTTGGGCAGATGGCTTTGAAACCCGCTGGCCAGCGCCTGAGTCTGGTCGGAAAGGCGGGCGTGGGCGGTAATGGCGATCGCTGGCGTTTGGGCCTGGGGCTCCGGCAGCAGCGTTCTAATTTTTTGCATCAGCGTGTAGCCATCCATGCCGGGCATGCTGATGTCGCACAGCAAAACGGCGGGCCGGAGCGAGTCGATCAGCGGTAGGCCTTCCTCCGCCGAGGCCGTCGTCGTCACCACCGCCCCCTGGGCCTCCAGCAAAAAGGCCAGCAAATCGCGGGTATCGGTGTCGTCTTCAACGACTAAAATCGGCATGCCGCTGAGGGCGTGGGTAGGGGGCTCGGGGGCCAGCGTGGGGGCCAGCGCCTCGGGGGCAGGGGGCGAGGCCGAGGGTACCAGCGGCAGGGCGACGGTAAAGGCAGCACCCTGATTGAGGCCGGCACTTTCGGCCCAAACGCACCCCTGATGCTGCTCGACCAGGTGGTGAACGATCGCCAGCCCCAGCCCCAGCCCCCCCTGGGAGCGGGTAATGCTGCTGTCGGCCTGCCGAAAGCGATCGAAAATGTGCGGCAAAAAGTCGGCGTCGATGCCCAGGCCGGTGTCGGTGATGCGCAGTTGGGCATAGGCCGACGCGGCGGGGAGGTCTTGCCGGCAGGATCCGGTGGGCAACCTGCCCGGGGGCAAAGTGGTAGCTACCGACAGGTGAATATCGACCTGCCCCTGCTCGGGGGTAAACTTGACCGCATTGGTCAGCAAGTTCCAGACCACCTGCTGGAGCCGGAGAGCGTCGCCCATCACCTCGAGGCGGCCATGGTCGTGAAAGTTGGTGGTGACGGCGATCGCCTTGGCCTCCACCGCTGGTCGCACGGTTTCTAAGGTCGTTTGGGCGATCGCACCAAGATCCAACGGCTGGCGGTGCAGCTGGAGCTTGCCGCGCACAATCTGTGAAACATCCAGAATGTCTTCGATCAGCTGCTTCTGGGCCAGGGCGTTGCGCTCGATGGTGTTGATGGCGTAATCGATCTTTTGGGGCGATAGATTGCGCGACTGCAGCAGGTTTGCCCAGCCCAAAATGGAGTTGAGCGGCGTGCGCAGCTCATGGGACAAAATCGCAATAAAGTCGTCTTTCATGCGGTTGGCGGTCTCGGCCTCCTGGCGCGCCGCCTGCTCACGAATGACCTGGGCGGTGGCTGCCTCGGCCTGCTTGCGCTCGGTGATATCTTCTACGGTGCCCACGTGGCCCAGAAATGTCTTGTGCTCAGACACCATGCGGGCCGAGCGAATGGAGACCCAGCGCAGGGACTCACCTTCGGGCTGAAACCGAAGTTCCTGAGCGTATTCCTGCCCGTCTTGCAGGTAGGCGGCCCAGGTCGAGCGGGCCAGATCGAGGTCGTCGGGGTGCACCGAGCCCAGCCAACTCTGCACCGAAGCCACCTCAGCGGCCCCCTGAAAAATGGCTTGAAACCGTGGATTGGTGTAGATGCATTGACCCTGGGTATCGGTTACAAACACCCCCAGGGGAGAGCAGGCGCTGAGCAGACGAAACCGTTCTTCGCTGCTTTGAAGTTCGGTATTAATTGCCTCTAGCTGGGTGGCCTGGCGCTGTAAAATGTCTGTTTTTTGGCGCAAGGCTTCAGTCTTTTTAAACAGCTCAATAAAAATAGCAACCTTCGATAGCAGAACGTTGGGTGCAATGGGTTTAATTAAGTAGTCGACTGCGCCTAGGGCATAGCCCTTAAACATAAACTGTTCGTTGCTGCTAAAGGCGGTGAGAAAAATAATCGGAGTGTCCTGCGATCGCGGTCGCTGCCGAATCAGAGTGGCCACTTCAAAGCCGTCCATTTGAGGCATTTGCACGTCTAGCAAAATGACCGCAAAATCTTCTTGAAGCAGACAGCGCAGCGCCTCTTTACCTGAGGTTGATTTGACTAAATTGGCCCCTAGTTCTCCCAGAATGGCCTCTAGCGCAACCAGGTTTTCAGGCTGATCGTCAACCAGCAGGATATTCACCGGAGATTCGGTTTGCATGCCTAGGCTCCCGTCGTTGCGCAAAGGTGAATGAGGTGGGGCGCAATTTGCGGCAACGGTAATACCCAATCGACCTGGACCGCAGCGATCGCCGCTCGGGGCAAAACCGGGCTTTCTGCGGTGTCTGGATCTTGCACAATGGTCATGCCGCCCCGGGCCTTGAGGGTGGATAATCCCTGTACCCCATCCTGGTTGGCCCCGGTCAAAAGAACGCCGATGGCCCGCTCACCATAGGCATCGGCCGCCGACTCTAATAGCACATCGATGGACGGACGGGCGTAGGAAACCGGCTCATCAACGGAGAGGGAAAAGTAACCATATTCTACCAGCAAATGATAGTCGGGAGGCGCAAAATAGACGTGACCTGGCTGAATATGTTCTTTGTCTTCGACTTCGTGCACCGGCAGAACCGTAAACTGCTGCAAGAAAGCGCTCAGCGCCTGGTCAGACTCTCTGTGGCGATGTTGAACAATCGCAAGCGCTGCAGGAAACTCCCTAGAGAGAGATTTTAACAAAGTTTTCAAGGCCGACAATCCTCCCAAAGAGGTACCTATCGCCACCAGTTCATAGGCCACTAACTACGCCTCCTATACAACTTTTCAGCTCTGACCAAATTTTCATAGGCCGTTTCATACTTTGTAAACCGAATGGTTTCCTGCCGCCCTAGGCCCAGAACGCCAAATTTGCACAGGCTGTTGTAAAACAGCTCATGGACCTGGTTTTGTAGAGCCTGATTAAAGTAAATCAGCACGTTGCGGCAAATAATCACATTGAACTCGTTGAAAGAGCCGTCGGTGACTAGGTTGTGCTCACCAAAGACAATGCGTTCCCGCAGGGAAGGTCGAAAAATAACGTGGTCGTAGTGGGCCGTGTAATATTCTGAAAACGTTCGCGTTCCGCCCGCCTTTAAGTACAGCTGGGTATAATCCTGCATCTGCTTGTAAGGGTAGATGCCCTGCCGGGCCGTTTGCAACACTTTTTCGTTGGCGTCGGTGGCGTAGATGCGGCAGCGGGGGTACAGTCCTTCTTCCTGGAGCAAAATGGCCATTGAGTAAACTTCTTGGCCGGTAGAGCACCCTGCATGCCAGATGCGAAAGAAGGGATAGGTGCGCAGCAGGGGCACTACCTGCTGACGAAAGGCCACATAGAAACTAGGGTCCCGAAACATGGCTGTGGTGTTGACTGTTAGCCCCAGCAGCAGGCGATCGGCACAGGCGCGATCGCGCAAAACTTGAGCCTGTAGTTCGGCAATGCTAGCCAGTTTTTCTGTTCTCAAAAAGCTTTGAATTCGTCGTTTTAGCGAGGCTTGGGCATAGTTGCGAAAATCATAGCCATACCGTCGGTACAGCCCCTCAATTAATAAGTGAACCTCCACATCCTCCGATTTTAAGATGTCCATTGGACCTGTACGATTGACTCAGATAGACCACTGTTGGCGTTCGGTGCATCGCTGGCCAGCCATGGGCCATCAAAAGTTTCGCTCAACAAGTCGCTGCAATTGAGACCTATTGTCGCTCAATCCTTGGGTTAACCTGTATCCCGAAAAGGGGATTTTAGCCGCCAGCGGAGCGCAGAGCTGCCCCGCGCTCTATACCTGGCTGCAACTGCTGGGGCTGAAAGCCGCCGATTGGGCACCGACTAGGTATAGAGCCACAGGCGCAGCAGGGTGAGCAGCTGCTCGGTGTCGATGGGCTTGGTAATGTAGTCGGAGGCCCCGGCTTCGATGCACTTTTCGCGATCGCCCTGCATGGCCTTGGCGGTGAGGGCAATAATGGGCAGCGATCGAAACTGCTCCTGCTGGCGAATCAGCCGCGTGGTTTCGTAGCCGTCGAGTTCTGGCATCATCACATCCATCAGCACCAGACCGACATCGGTATTGGCCTGTAGGGTCTTGATGCCGTCGCGGCCATTTTCCGCAAACACCACCTCCATGTCGTTCTGTTCGAGCAGGCTGGTGAGGGCAAACACGTTGCGCACATCGTCATCGACAATCAGAATCTTTTTGCCCGCCAGGGCTGGCTCATTGTGCTTCAGCGGCTCTAACAGCTGCTGCTGTCCCGGCGGCAAGTTGGCCTGCACCCGGTGCAAAAACAGGGCGGTTTCATCTAGCAGCCGCTCGGGCGATCGCACATCTTTGATGATGATGGTTTCGGCCAGGCGGCGCAGGTGGGTCTCTTCGGCTTCGGTCAGGTCTTGGCCGGTATAGACAATAATGGGCAGCCTGACCAGGGCGGGTTCCTGCTTGATCTGCTCAATCAGGTCAAAGCCGTTCATGTCGGGCAGGCCCAGATCGAGAACAATGCAGTCGCAGGGTTGGGAGCGCAGGGCCTTGAGGGCGGCCTCGCCCGTGTGCACGGCGGTGCTGGTCACCTCGGGGCCGCCAATCAGCTCGATGATGCTCTGGGCCTGCACCGGGTCATCCTCCACCACCAGCAGGTAGCGCACCCGGCGTTCAACAAACTGCTTGATGTCGATCAGGGTTTGGGTCAAAATTTCCGGCGAAACCGGCTTTTGAATGTGGGCGATCGCACCCATCTGAAATTCCTGCTGCTGCTGATCGTTCACCGTCAGAATGTGCACCGGAATGTGGCGGGTGGCCGGGTCGTGCTTGAGCTGCTCCAGCACCGCCAACCCATCCATGTCGGGCAAATGCAGATCGAGGGTGATGGCATTGGGCCTAAACTGCTGGGCCATAGCCAGACCGATCTGCCCCTGAAGCGCAATCAGCACCTTAAACCCCTGCCCTCGGGCCATTTCGAGCAGAATGCGGGCAAAGTTGGGGTCGTCTTCAATCACCAGTAAAACCTGGTCTTGGGTGTTCTGCCCAGCGGGGAGGAGCTGGGCGCGATCGTCCTCTAGGTGGTCGGGCAGCGGCGGCAGCGGGCGCTGGGCTGGAGCGCCCGCTGCCATCAGCGCCGGGGCGGGTTCGGGCAGGGCGGGCCGGTCGAGCAATCGCACCGGCGGCGCCGCGCCATCGGTAGCCGGGGCGGTATAGTGCAGCGGCAGATAAAGGGTAAAGGTGCTGCCGCGATCGGGCTCACTCTGAAGCTCTAGAACACCGCCCAGCAGCTGGGCCAGCTGGAGGCTAATCGACAGGCCCAGGCCGGTGCCGCCGTACTTGCGGCTGGTGGTGCCGTCGGCCTGCTGAAAGGCACCAAAGATGCTGCGCTGTTTTTCGGGCGCAATGCCAATGCCCGTATCGCTGACCACAAAGGCAACCTGGCTCTCCCCAACCGGCAAAACTTGCACCGCTACGGTGCCCCGCTCGGTAAACTTGATCGCGTTGGAGAGCAGGTTCTTGAGAATTTGCTGTAGCCGCCGGGGGTCGGTCGAGAGGGTATTGGGCAGGGCGGCATCGAGCCCAATTTCAAACCGCAGCCCCTTACTGGCGGCCAGCGGTTCAAAGGTGCGGACCAGCTCCATCTGAATGGCGGTAAAGGCCAGCGACTCCACCGTGACATGCATCGTTCCCGACTCGATTTTGGCCATGTCGAGAATGTCGTTGATCAGGTCGAGCAGATCGGCCCCGGCAGAATGAATCGTGCGGCTGTACTCAACCTGCTTGTCGGTCAGGTTGCCGTCGCTGTTGGTGCTGAGCATCTGGGCCAAAATCAGCAGGCTGTTCAGCGGCGTGCGCAGCTCGTGGGACATATTGGCCAGAAATTCTGACTTGTAGCGGGACGACTGCTCCAGCTGGCTGGCCTGCTCCTCTAGGGCCTGGCGGGCCCGCTCAATTTCCCCATTTTTGCGCTCTACCCGCTGTTTTTGGGTTTCGAGCAGCTCTGCTTTTTCCTCCAGCTCCTCGTTGAGCTGCTGTAGCTCTTCGTTGGATTGCTGCAATTCTTCCTGCTGCTGCTGCAGCACCAGTTCTGACTCCTGGAGGGATTGGGTCCGCTCTTCTAGCAGCTGGTTGCTTTGCAGCAGCTCTTCCTGCTGCTGGCGCAGCTCTTCGGTCAACACCTGGGATTGCTCCAGCAGCCGCTGGGTTTGCATGTAGGCGGCGATCGCGTTGATCATCACCCCCGCCACAGCGCTAGTCTCATTTAAAAAGGTGAGCTGAAGCTCGCTAAACCGCCGAAACGAGGCCAGTTCTAATACCCCTTTGACCTCCTGCTCAAACAAAATTGGCAGCACCACAATGTTGAGCGGCGGGGCCGCCCCCAGGCCAGAGCGAATGCGAATGTAGTCTCCCGGCACCTCGGTCAGCAAAATGCGCTGCTTTTCAAGGGCACACTGCCCCACCAGCCCTTCCCCCAGGGCAAACTCGTTCGATAGATGTTTGCGCTCCTGGTAGGCATAGCTGCTGAGCAGCCGAAGCCGGGGCGCTTCGCCGGCGGTGTCGAGCAGGTAAAACAGGCCCTGCTGGGCCTCGACCAGGGGGGCAACGGAGGTCAAGACTAGGTTGGCCAGATGGTCTAGACTGCGCTGACCCTGCAGCTGCTGGGACAAATCGGCCAGGTTAGATTTGAGCCAGCGCTGCTCCTCGTTGGCTCGAATGGTTTCCCGCAGGTTGGTCACCATGAGGTTAAAGGTGCGGGTTAGGATGCCGGTTTCGTCTTCGGCGGTGCTGTCGGGCAGGGTAATGGATAGATCGCCCCTGGCCAGTTGCTCAGCGGTATCGGAGAGGCGGCGCAGGGGCCTAGAGATGTTGCGGGCTAGGGCCCAGCCCACCAGCGATAGCAAAACAAACGAGGCCGGAATGCCAAAAGCAATGGTGTAGAGAGTTTGCTGGGCCGACCGCTCTGCTCGATCGGCCCGCGTTGCCAGCAGGGTCTCCTCTTCGAGCTTGATCTCGGTGAGCAGATCGCGGAGCTGCTCCATCAGCAGCCGCCCTTGACCCGTCAGAATGAAGTTTTGCGCCGCCGTAAACCCCTCGGCATCGTGCAGCTGAATGCCTTCTCGCAGCCTTGCCAGTCGGGCATCAATCAGCGGCTCTAGAGCACCGAGGCGACTGTGGACAGCAGGGTCATCGACGGCAAGCTGGTTCAAGGTCGCGTAGATTGCATCGATCTCGGCGAGGGCTTCGTCGTAGGGTTTTAGGTAAACCTTTTGGCCAGTGATGAGATAGCCCCGCTGCCCAGTTTCGGCGTTGGCCAGGGCGGACTCTAGCTCGTTGAGATCCCGCAAAATCTGGTAGGACGTTTTTTCTCGCTGGGCGTTGCGAATCAGGCTGGTGGTGGTGCGGTAGGCCACCGCACCAAGCAGGGTCAGAATCGTCAGCCCCAGCGCAAATCCGGCCCCGATTCGCGTCCCAATTTTGTAGCGGTTTACCATGCAATTTCATCAATGAGCTGAGGCCATTATCCCACGGTAATGCCTTGTCCTGGGCTGGGTAGAGGGCAGCTCGGGCGGGGGAAGAGCGCTGGGTCTGCAGGGTGGCTTGGGGCTAAGGTGGCTGCGATCGCAAGCTTTAGGCTTTCTTCGCTTTTCCCTTAGCCCCGGCGGGGTTGTCGATCTGGCCGATTGATTACCCTCCTTCACTGTCCCTTAAATAACCGCTAAACATCTGTTAAACCTGCCGTTACCAGAACCAAATAGTATTTCTTGGTTACTCAAAAAGCCCACTGGGGAACCCTGACCATGGCGAAGAAGCAGGATATCCGTACCGTCCTTAATAAGATGGTCAACCTTGAAGACGAAAATCATAACCCCTCCCACAACGACTCCTTCAACAAAGTTTTAGAGCGTGCCCGCCTCGGTCGGCGGGGGTTTCTTAAGGGCAGTTCATCCCTAGCCGCCGCCACCATGCTAGGAACCGGCTTGGCCTTTGCGGCCGATGCCACCAAGCAGACTGGAAAAGCCGCCAAAGCCGCCACTGACCTGCGCCTTAGCTTTAGCCCCGTGGCCAAGAGCATTGCCGATACCTTAACTGTGCCCGAGGGCTACACCGCCAGGGTGCTGCTGGCCACCGGCGACCCGATCAAGAGCAACGTTACTCCCTACAAAAACGACGGCACCGACAACGACTTTGAAGGGCGCGCAGGCGACCACCACGACGCCATGCACTACTTCGGCCTGAACCGGGCCGGCAACGGCTGGGACCCCAACGGCAGCGATCGCGCCCTGCTCTGCATTAACCACGAGGTCGCCGAAGACCTGGGCTTTATACACCCCAATGGCCCCACCAACTACGGCGCTGAGAGCACCGAGGCCCGTCCGGCGATTGAAATTGACAAAGAAGTCGCTGCCCACGGCGTTAGTGTGGTGGAAGTGGCCAGGCAGGGGGGCACCTATGTGGTCAACCGCGACTCGCGCTTCAACCATCGCGTTACCGCCGCCACCCGCTGCCAAATCAGCGGCCCCGCCCGGCGCAGCCCGATGCTGGCCACGGCCTTTTCCCCCAGCGGCGAGCAAACCCGCGGCACCCTCAACAACTGCGCCAATGGCTACACCCCCTGGGGCACCTACCTCACCTGCGAAGAAAACTGGGCCGGGTACTTCAACCGACGCGAAGACGACAGCGCCCGCACCGCCAAGGAAGTCGCCTCCTTCAAGCGCTACGGCGTTGGCAACGAAACCTCAGGCCGCTACAACTGGTCGCGGGCCGATGCTGCCGGCAACACCGACCTCTACCAGCGTTGGAATGCCAGCAAAACGGCTGCCCGCGCCAACCAGGACTATCGCAACGTCGCCAACACCTTTGGTTGGGTGGTTGAAATTGACCCCTTCAACCCCAACGCCATGCCCCAAAAGCGCACCGCGATCGGGCGTTTTGCCCACGAAGGGTGCTGGCCAGCCGCCGCCGTGGCGGGGCAATCCCTGGTGTTTTACTCCGGCGACGATGCCCGTAACGAGTACACCTATAAGTTTGTCTCCGCCGCCAAGTGGGACCCCCGCGATGCCAACCGGGGCATGGCCGCCGGGAACAAGTACCTGGATGCTGGCACCCTTTACGCCGCCAAGTTTAACGACGACGGCACCGGCGAATGGCTGCCGCTGACCCTGGCCAACCCCGCGATCGCCAACTACGCCGACTATGACTTTGTCGACGAAGCCGACGTGTTGATCAACGCCCGCATTGCCGCCGATGCGGCCGGGGCCACCAAGATGGATCGGCCCGAGTGGGGCGGCGTCAACCCGGTCAATGGCGATGTCTACCTCACCCTGACCAACAACGTGTCGAGCAGCAGCGGGCGCGGCGTCAAAACCCCCCTCAACGCCGCCAACCCCCGCTACTACGCCGAGGCCAAGGGCGAAACCATCAACAAGGGCAATGTCAACGGCCATGTGATTCGCTGGCGCGAAGCGGGGGGCAACCACGCCGCCACCAGCTTCACCTGGGATGTCTACCTGTTTGGGGCCCAGGCCGATGCCGCCCCCGACGTGAACCTCTCGGGCCTGAGCGCTGAGAACGACTTCTCCAGCCCCGATGGCCTGTGGTTTAGCGAGGCCGTGCCCGGCCTGCTGTGGCTGCAAACCGACGATGGCTACTACACCGACGTCACCAACTGCATGATGCTGGCCGCTCTGCCGGGAACTGTGGGCGACGGCGCGGCCAAAATGGTGATGAACAAAGCCGTCCCCATCAACAGCGATGGCGACCAGCAGGTCAAAACCTACATGGGCCAAGCCGCTAGCCCCCAGGTGCTAAGCCGCTTCTTGGTCGGCCCCCGCGACTGTGAGATCACCGGCATTGCCGAATCGCCCGACGGCACGGTAATTTTCGTCAACATCCAGCACCCGGGCGAAAATAGCGAGTCGGCCACCGACCCGACCAAGTTCACCAGCCACTGGCCCGATGGCGGCAATGCGCGCCCCCGCTCAGCCACGGTGGTGATCACCCGCAACGACGGCGGCAAAATCGCCGTCTAAGACAACCACCCAACCACGCTTGTCGGATTGAAGGGAGCCTGCGCTTAGCCAGGCTCCTTTTTTTGTTAGCGCCAGCCCCGTAGCAACCACCGATTGTCTTGGGGTCTGGGGTAGGGCAGTTGGTGTAGGTGGCCCCGACCGGGCGAGGTTTTGGGCCCACTGACAGGTTTTAGGACGGTGCTTTAGATGGGGCAGAGGTGGCGATCACTATCCCCTCTGCTTACCTTAGGATCGCGGCCGCCGGGGGCGTTCGAAAAAGTGTCTCTCCCACAGCTACCGCCGCGCCATCTGCGCCTAGGGTTGACCCATGGCCTAGGGTTTTCAGTCTGCTTGTGACAGGCAAAACCCCACCCTATGCCTGCTTCGTTTTGCCATCGCCGCCGTTGACCAGGAGTAAACCAATGAGTTCTATTCAGCGTCCCCCCAGCCACAGCCAAGCCTGGGTCGTGCAAACGTGGGCAGCCTTTGTGCTGTCGGTGGGCAGCCTATCCCTGGGCATTTTTTGCCTGCCGGTCGACGCCTGGGTAAAGGGCTACATGGGCATGGGCACCCTGTTTGCCCTGGTGTCTACCGCCAGCCTGTCTAAGACCGTGCGAGACATGCACGAGGCCAAGCAGGTCACCGCCCGCATTGACGAAGCCAAGGTCGAAAAGCTGTTGGCGGAACATCATCCACTGCACTAGCTAAACCCCTTAGAAAAACCCCTTAGAA
>DASQNN010000216.1:0-7154 GCA_035644955.1 Nodosilinea sp.
CCCGTCAGCGATGCCGAGCTAGCCCGGGCCAAGCGCCTGCTGTGCAACGACTACGCCTTTTCGACCGAAGCCCCAGGGCAGCTGGCCGGTCTCTACGGCTACTACGGCACCATTGCCGCCGTCGATCGCTGCCTGACCTACGTACCCACCCTCCAGGGCTATAGCCAAGCTCACCTCCGCCAGCTCGCCGACCAGTACCTCACGCCCCTGCGCTATGTCTCAACCATTCTGCACCCCGCTTGAGGCACCTAGCTCAGCCGCCTGGGCAGACTACAGCCTGGGCGGTCTATAGTTAGACTGGCCCAACGGCTCTTTTGCTACATTTTGTTCTCTACGTAGACCATTTCTTGCCCTGTGACAGCCTCCCTTCTCCAAGCGCCCCGCCTGCATCGCACAGTCCTAGCCAATGGCTTAACGGTTCTGGTTTTAGAAAATCCCGTGGCGGATATTGTCTCAGCTCGGCTGTTTATCCGAGCGGGCAGCACCTTTGAAGCCCCTCACCAGGCGGGGCTGGTGAGCTTTTTGATGGGGCTGCTGACCAAAGGTACCGCTACCCGGTCATCGATGGCGATCGCAGAAACCGTAGAATCGGTTGGCGCCAGCCTGGGCACCGATGCCGCCTCCGACTACAGCCTAATCAGCCTCAAAACCGTCTCCGCCGACTTCGCCGAAATCTTTGCCCTGGCCGCTACGGTGCTGCGCCAGCCCAGCTTCCCCCTCGAAGAAATTGATCTCGAGCGCAAACTGACCCTGCAGCAGATTCGCTCGATGCAGGAGCAGCCCTTCACCCTTGCCTTCAACCAGCTGCGGCGGGATATGTACGGCGAGCATCCCTACGCTCTGCCCGGCATTGGCACCGAAGCCACGGTTTCGGCCATCACCCAGCAGGATCTGATTGACTTCCACAGCCGGCACATGCGCCCCGACAACGTGGTTGTCACCATTGTGGGCCGCATTACCCCCGAAGCCGCCCTGGCCCAGGTGGAGCAGGCCCTAGGCGACTGGCCAGCCCCAGCGGCCCCGCCCCCGGCCCTGACCCTGCCCGCGGTGACGGCGACGCCCACCTGCTCGCTAGTTACGCAAGAAACCAACCAAGCGATTGTGATGGTGGGCTACCCCGCCGCCTCGGTCAAGCACCCCGCCCACGCGGCCCTCAAGCTGATCAACACCTACCTGGGCAACGGCCTCTCTAGCCGCCTGTTTGTAGAACTGCGCGAGAAGCGCGGCCTGGCCTACGACGTGTCGGCCTTTTACCCCACGCGTTTGGGGCCGTCGCAGTTTGTCGCCTACATTGGCACCGCCCCCGAGAACACCGCCACGGCCCTAGAGGGTCTACGCTTCGAGGTCGAGCGCCTGCAAACCACGGTGCTCTCCGACGAAGAACTCCAGTCGGCCAAAAACAAGCTGCTGGGCCAGTACGCCCTGGGCAAGCAAACCAACGCCCAGATTGCCCAACTGCTGGGCTGGTACGAAATTTTGGGGCTGGGGGTCGAGTACGACCAGCAGTTTCAGGACATGGTGGCAGCGGTAACCGTGCTCGACGCCGAAGCGGTAGCTCAAGAATTTTTTCATACTCCCTACATTTCGCTGCTGGGGCCAGAGGAAGCCGTACGCCCCGTAGCCGCCGCCCAGGCCTAACCGGACAAGCGAGGGGCTCCAGGTGGGCTCCCTAAACCCTAGGTGGGTTCAAACAACCCAGCTGGCCCAAACTGACTGGTTCGCCGGTTTGATAAAGCCCGTTGAAGAATGGCTCGGGCTGATAGCAACTGCGGCTTAAACGGGCTAGCGTGCGGATGATGCGTTTTTAACCCCCTATGCGCCCTCTGTTTACCGGCCCCCTTACCGTTGAAACGGTAACTGTCCCGATCTGCGACCTGCCTGGCCGGCTGGAGGGGTGCCGCATTGTGCAGCTGTCTGACTTTCACTTCGATGGGCAGCGCCTCTCGCTGGGGCTGTTGCAGCAGGTGATCGATCGCGTCAATGAGCTGGCCCCGGATCTGATTGCCCTCACCGGCGACTACGTCACCAAAGACCCGGCCCCAATTTTCACCCTGGCTACCTACCTCAGCCAGCTCAAGAGCCGCTACGGCACCGTGGCCGTGCTGGGCAACCACGACAACATTAGCCTGGGGGGTCGCCACACGATTCTGCGATCGCTCCAGCAGGCCGGTATTTGCACTCTGTGGAACGACATTGCCTATCCCCTGGGCGACGATCTGCCGGTGGTGGGCCTGGCCGACTTTTGGTCGCGCGAGTTTTGTGCCGCCCACCGATTGCTCAAAGCTCTGCCCTCGTCTCAGCCCCGCCTCGTGCTCTCCCATAACCCCGACAGCGCCGAAGTTTTAGCCCGCTGGCGAGCCGATCTGCAACTCTCGGGCCACACCCACGGCGGACAGATCGTGCTGCCGGGCATTGGGCCGGTGGCGGCCATCATCCAGGCGTTGCAGCTGTCGGTGCTGTCTGGTCTCCCCGTTGACTTACCCTACCGAAAGCGTAAATACCTGAAAGTCGTGCGCCATTGGGAATGGGTGTCGGGGCTGCACAGGGTGGGGGCTAACCAGCTGTACGTCAACCGGGGCCTGGGCTCCTACGCGCCGGGGCGGCTGGGGTGTCCGCCCGAGGTAACGGTGTTGGAGCTGGTTAAAGGATAGGCCACGGGAGCCACAGCGGGCTCAATCACGCCTTGCGGAGGGAAATAACCGGAAGGCTTAGGAGGCGAGGGACGCAGGGCGATCGCCCGAGGGCAGTTTTTCGCCGTCACGGCCTGGGCTGGGCAAAAAACCGACCGCCCGTAGAATGGCCCCCAGGTTGACGCCGTCTTCGAGCAGGCTGGCGTGGCCGCTGTGGGGCAGGGGGTAAATGCGGGGGTTGGGCAGCAGGGCGGCCAGGCGCTGGGCCTCTTCGAGGGAGGGCAGCAGGCGATCGCCCAAAGAGGCTACCAGCAGGGTGGGGGCTGTCACCCGGTGCAGCTGCAGTGGCTCTAGGCGAAACTGCGACAGTAGGGCCATGCGCCAGGCGGCGGTGCTCTGGGTGACGGCAGCCATGGCCCGCATCAGGGCTTGGCGGTTGGTGTCGCCAATGCGGCTGAGGTTGGCCAGCATGGGCAGACTGCCCAGGGTAGAGCTTTGGTACAGGGGCGGAGCCACCCAGGGGGTCAGCTGGGCCATCCAGTGCAGCCACGGAAAGCGGTGAAACGATGAGGCCGAGTTGATTAAAATCAGGTGGCTGATCAGGGCGGGGGCCAGGGCGACCACCCGCAGGGCCAGACAGGCCCCAAAGGACTCGCCGCAGAGATAAACTTGGGCAGTGCCCGCTTCTCGGCGAATCAGCTGCACCGCCTGGTCGGCCAAATGCTCCCAGGACGATAGGTCATCCCCCGGAATTACCAGGCAGCGAATGTCAAAATGAGACTGAAGGCCTGTGCTTTGCAGACCAAACAGATCGCCGCTACCATCCATGCCGGGCAGATAGATAAACAGGGGTCGCTCAGGGTGCTTGCCGGCAGGAGCGTAGAGCTTGAGGGTGGCAGGTTCAGGCATAGACAAGTAGTGCAGACAGCGGGCCAACCCTTAGCCTAGCAAAGACCGTGGTACCTGCACGGGGCGCTTCGCTGGCCATTGGTAGGGCCATTGGTAGGGCCATCAGTAGCATCCCTGTTTTAGCAGCCCAGCAATTTCTTCTTGACAGCACTCGGTGAGCTCAGTGGCCAGGTCGGTAGAGCCTTTGCTGCGATAGCGCGATCGCAGTCGCTGGTCTATCCGCACCGGGCGACCAATCATCAGGTTGACCTCCTGGTAAAACACCGCTGGGTGCCACCCCGACTGCTTAAACAGCGGCTCAGAGGAGTCAAAGACACTCAGCCACCGCAGGGGCACCACCGAGTTGGTTGTCTCTCGGTGGGCGGCGATCGCAACGGGCAAGATCGCCAGTTCTTCTACCGGTGCCCGCAGGGCCAGGTGGGCAAAGCCGCGGTGAAAGCTGTTCAGGTTGTCGGGGGTGGTCTTGTTGACCATCGGAGCCGCCCCCTCCGGAAAGATACCCACCGCCCCGCCGTCGCTGAGGGCGTGCATGGCGCGGCGAAAGAAGGCGGTCTGGCCCTTGTCGGGGGCATCGAGGGGCAGACAGCCCAAGGCATTGATGACGTTGCGCAGACCCGGCACTTGACTCATGTAGTGGTGACAGGCAAAACGCACCGGACGGCCCACGGCACTCATAAGCAGCGGCGCATCCATAATGCTGCGGTGGTTGCTGACGACCACCATCGGCTGGTGGGGTAACAGGCGATCGCGGCCATGAACTGACATCCGCACCTGAGACAGGGCCAACAGCCAGTTAGACACATCGAGGGGGTCGGCTGTTAAAGATGTCAGCGGCGGTACAGGAGCTAGAGCCATTCCAACCTTCAAAAATAAGGACGGCTAAGCTACCCTGCGCTGAGGGCAGCAGAACCTTGTGTTTCATAACCTAGCAAAATCTCAAGCATTCATATGGGGGCAAACCCACCGTTTTAGGCGAGATCTCCCCATCGATTCAGCGATATATATCTAGGGTTCAACCAAAGATTGAGCTTGGGGTTGAGACGCTCGCAGCTGACCGCAGGCGGCGTTTTCTTCCAACCCCCGGGAGTAGCGGACCGTGACCGCAACCCGGCGCAATTCTAGCTCCGCCACAAAGGCGCGAATGTTGGCCTCGCTGGGGCGCTGGTAGTCGGCCTCGTCGATGGGATTGTAGGGAATGAGGTTGACGTGGCTCTGAAAGCCGCGCAGGTGCTGGGCCAGCTCGGCGGCGTTGGCGGGCTGGTCATTGAGTCCGGCCAGCAAAATATACTCAAAGGTGACCCGTCGCCCGGTGAGCTGCACGTACTCGCGGCACTCGTCCAGCAGCACCTCCAGGGGGTAAGCCCCAGCGCTGGGGATGAGCCGCAGCCGCTGGGGCTGATTAGAGCCGTGGAGGCTGACCGCCAGGGTGACCTGTAGCTGCTCGGCTGCCAAGGCCCGAATGCGGCCCGGCACGCCCACCGTAGACAGCGTCATGGCTCGCTGGCCAATGCCCACATCCCGGTTGAGGCAGCGAATGGCCGCCACCACGTTGGCAGCATTGAGCAGGGGTTCCCCCATGCCCATAAACACAATGTGGCTCACCCGCTGGCCAAAGTCTTCCTGAACCGTCAGCACCTGGTCAACAATTTCGTGAATGGCCAGGTTGCGCATAAAGCCGCCCTTGCCCGTGGCGCAAAAGTCGCAGGCCATGGGGCAGCCCACCTGGGACGACACGCACACCGTTAGCCGCTTCGCCGACGGAATGCCCACGGTTTCAATAACTTGGCCGTCGGCCAGCCTGAGCAAATACTTGACGGTGCCGTCGCTGGCCACGACCCGGTGGTGCAGGGTCGAGCGCCCTACATCGACGTGGGCCATGGCCTGCCGCCAGGCTTTAGAGAAGACGGTGATATCTTGGAGCGATCGCGCCCCCTGCTGGTACAGCCACTGATAGAGCTGCTTGCCCCGATAGCTCGGCTGCCCCTGAGCCTGCACCCACTCGGTTAGCTCCTCTAGGGATTTCCCTAGCAAGGGTGCTTGCAAATTTCCCTCTGCTGAAGAAGGTGCCTGGGCAACAGCGTCTACGAAGGGTGAGTCAGTGGGAGATAGGCGAGAAACAGACATGGCCGCAGGGAATGCACAGCCTCTATGGTAGCGATGTTTTGACCTTGAGGGTGTTACCGACGACGACTGGGGAAGTCGTCAGAGTCCTTCTTGGGGGTGACGGTGTCAGTGTGCATCAGTTCCATGATACCTTCTGTCAGCATTTTAGGATCCATAAAGACTACTTTGGAGTTTTCGCTCTCCCCGAGCCTTTGGTTGGCGTCTACATAGCGCTGAGCCAGCAAATAATTCAAAATTTCGGAGGTGTCACCCTGGTTTTGCAGCGCCCTCGACAGCATTTGAATTGACTGCACCGTGGCCTCGGCCCGCTTAATGGCAGCCTCTTGCTCCCCCTGGGCTTCGAGCACCGTAGCCCGGCGTTTGAGTTCCGCCGCCTGCTGCAGCTGCATCGATCGCCGCACCTCATCCGGGGGCGTAATCTCCTGCACCTCCACTCGGGTAACCTTGACTCCCCAGGGTTCGGTGGCCTCGTCAAGCTGAGACAGCAGCGCCCGGTTCAGTTCATCCCGCGACGAAAAGGTTTTTTCAAACTCCATCTTGCCGATTTCCGATCGCAGGGTGGTGATCACCAACTCTTCAATGCCCTGCTCCACGTTTTCGATCGCGTAGTAGGTCAACTCTAGCTCTAAAATGCGCCAGTACACGACCGCATCGACCTCAAGGGACACGTTGTCGCGGGTAATTGCCCCCTGCTTGGCCACATCGAGAATCTGCTCGCGCACGCTGTCGCGTAGCACAATGTAGTCGAGTGCCGGCACAATAAAATTTAGCCCCGGCTTGAGCTTGCGATGGTACCGCCCCAGGCGCTCTACCAGGGCCTCGGTGCCCTGGTTAATGATGCGTACCGAACCAACGGTGTAACCAATTATGATTAGCGCCAGAATTCCAATGATCGACGGCACAGCTAGCCCCCAGGACTAAAGGTTGAGTAAACCTGTTCTACCCACAAGTGTACCGATTTCTTCCCAAAGTGAGCTAAATCCTCCCCTCGGCCCCATCTATTCCCTGACCCGCTCACCTGTCTCCTCCACGGGCCACATGCCTCAGGATCGTCATCGGGCCAAGGGCCTTTAGCAGCTCAAACTGCTCCAGATTTTTTACCAGCAGCGACCCCGCAAACCCCAGCGAATTCACCGGAATCGACTGGTAATGGTCCTGCTGCCGGGCCACTGCGATCATCCAATCACGGGTAACCAGCAGGTTGTAGGGAAAGGCCAAGGGCGGCTGGCTCCAGTCCACCCCCAGGTGGGTAAGCAGGGTGCGGTAGGCCTCTAGCAGCGCTTTGCCCGTAGAAGACGACGGCGGCGTCAGGGGTAAGATGGCGTGGCAAAAGGGCAGAGCGGGCGATCGCACCGGCACAGCGGCATCGGAAGCAATCTGGAGAGCGGCGATCACCGTAGCCAGAGGCAGAGGGCTGCGATCGGGGCAGAGGGGCGGCGGCACTAACTGCATGTGCTTGTGGCGCTGGCTCGCCCCCGCCAGGCGACCGCC
>DASQNN010000217.1:0-33821 GCA_035644955.1 Nodosilinea sp.
GCGGTCGAGATCGATCGCGACCTGGTCCGCAAACTCAACAATCAGTTCGCCAAGCACGATAACTTTCGCCTGGTGCCGAGCGATATTCTAGAGCTAGACATCGCTGCCGTCTCGCGGGACAAAAACTTTGACTACGGTTTGCCCAACAAGGTCGTCGCCAACATTCCCTACTACATCACCGGGCCAATTTTAGAGAAGTTGCTGGGCACCCTGGCCGCACCAAACCCAGCGCCCTACGATGCGATCGTGCTGCTGGTGCAAAAGGAAGTGGCCCAGCGGCTCTACGCCCGCCCCGGTAGGAGAGATTTTGGGGCGCTGTCGGTGCGGGTGCAGTATTTGGCCGACTGCGAGTTGGTCTGCCCGGTACCGGCCCGTGCTTTTCAGCCGCCGCCCCAGGTCGATTCAGCGGTGGTCAAGCTTACCCCTCGCCCGCCTACCACTCCCTCCGATGACCTGACTGGGTTCGATCGCCTAGTGAAGCTGGGGTTTGGCAGCAAGCGCAAAATGCTGCGCAACAACCTCAAGGGCGTGATTGACCGCGACGAGCTAGAGGTGATCATGACTAGCCTGGCCATCAAACCCACCGCCCGCGCCGAAGATCTCGGTGTTGAGCAGTGGGTAGCGCTGAGTAATACAATCCTGAAGCACCCCCGCTAATGCCCTATGCGCCTTTACACTCTGCTGGCCGCCGCCAAAATTAACCTCTACCTCGAAATTGTGGGCAGCCGCCCCGACGGCTTTCACGAGCTGATTATGGTGATGCAGAGCGTCAGCCTGTGCGATCGCATCACCGTCCGCAGCATCGGCGTCGATGAGATTCGGGTGCGCTGCGATCACCCGCTGGTGCCCGTCGATGAAACCAACCTGGCCTACAAAGCGGCGGCACTGGTGAGCGATCGCTGCCCAGGGGTAATGGCCAAGCTGGGCGGTGTCGAAATTACCATTGAAAAGCAAATTCCGGTGGGGGCGGGGCTGGCTGGGGGGTCATCCAACGCCGCCGCCGTGCTGGTGGGGCTAGACCTGCTGTGGAATTTGGGCCTTACCCAGAGCGAGCTGCAAGAGCTGGGGGCCGAGCTGGGGTCAGACATTCCGTTTTGCGTATCGGGGGGTACGGCGATCGCCACCGGCCGGGGCGAGCGGCTCGATGCCTTACCCAGCATCGACAACCTGCACCTGGTGCTGGCCAAGTACGAGTCGGAGTTTGTCTCCACGCCCTGGGCCTACAAAACCTACCGGGCCGAGTACGGCGATACCTATCTCTTAGATACTCAGAGCTGGCAGCAGCGGCAGTCGCAGGTGCGATCGGGCGAGATGGTGCGGGCGGTGGCCCAGCGCAATGCCCAAGCCCTCAGCCAGCACCTCTGCAACGACTTTGAGAAAATTGTGCTGCCTGCCCACCCTAAAACCGCTGCATTAAAAGAAACTATGACCAGCCTGGGCGGGCTAGGCACGCTGATGTCGGGCTCTGGCCCCTCAGTATTTACCCTGGCCGAGTCGGAAGCCCAGGCTAACGAGCTAGCAGCCAAGCTGCGGGCGGCGGTGCCAGACCCCGATTTGGGCCTGTGGACGGCGCGATTTATGCCCAGCGGGGTGCAGCTGGCCAGCTAGCCGAAAGGCTGAGAATGGGGCGGCGGGGGTGGTAGCGGCCGTGGCAGGGAAGAAGCAACGCTAGAATAGGGAAACTGTTCTTAACCTATCGGGTTTGTCTATGTCGGTTTTAGCTGCGATCGCGGTCATTGCCCTGCTGGTAGCCGTCCACGAGGCCGGGCACTTTACAGCCGCTCGGCTACAGGGCATTCACGTCAACCGCTTTGCCATTGGCTTTGGCCCCATCCTCTGGAAGTACCAGGGAGCCGAGACCGAGTACTCTCTGCGGGCCATTCCCCTGGGCGGCTTTGTGGGCTTTCCCGACGACGACCCCGAGAGCGATATTCCCACCAACGACCCCGATCTGCTCAAAAACCGCCCCATTCTCGATCGCGCGATCGTAATTAGCGCTGGGGTGATCGCCAACCTGGTGTTTGCCTACCTGGTGTTTGTGGCCCAGTTTAGCGCCGTCGGCATTCCCGAAACCTTTAACCCCCAGCCCGGCATTCTGGTGCCCCAGGTGATCTCCGAAAGCTCTCCGGCGGGCCAGGCGGGCATTCGCTCGGGCGACATTCTGGTGGCGGCCAACGGCGAACCTCTGGGTACAGGCCAAGAGAGCATTCCGACCTTTATTCAGCTAATCAAAGACAGCGCCAACCAGCCAGTAGACCTCACCGTGCAGCGGGGCGATCGCGAACTAGAATTTGCCGTGACCCCTGAAATTGGCCCTGACGGGTCAGCGGTCATCGGCGTGCAGCTACAGCCCAACGGCGACTTTGGCTACCGTCGCCCCAAAAATCCCATCGAAGTCTTTACCCTAGCGGCCCAGCAGTTTCAAGACACCCTGGTGCGCACCGTGCAGGGCTTTGCCATGCTGGTAACCAACTTTGGCGAAATGGCCAACCAGGTGGCCGGGCCGGTCAAAATTGTGGAGCAAGGGGCCGGGCTGGCCAAGTCTAGCGCCGCTATGCTGTTTCCCTTTGCAGCTATCATCAGCATCAACCTGGCGATCATCAACATCCTGCCCCTGCCGGCGTTGGATGGTGGTCAACTGGCATTTTTGTTGATTGAAGCCCTGCGCGGCGGCAAGCCCCTGCCCAATCGCATTCAAGAAAGCGTGATGCAAACCGGGCTGGTGCTGCTGCTGGGCTTGGGCGTCTTTCTCATCGTCCGCGACACCACCCAGCTCGAAATCTTTCAAAACCTGCGTTAGGGAATTTCGCTCCCCCATCCACCCCCTACCCATCTACCCCTTACTCTCTCCATGCCTAACCAGCGGCGAGCCTCTAAGAAACAGCGGGCGCTAGAGATTCTGTTCCGCCTCAAGCGACTGTACCCCGAGGCTCCCTGCTCGCTCGACTTTGAGAATCCGCTGCAGCTGATGATCGCCACCATGCTGTCGGCCCAGTGCACCGACGAGCGGGTCAACCTGGTCACCCCGGCCCTGTTTGCCGCCTACCCCGATGTCTATGCCTTTGCCGAGGCCGATGTCGCTGATTTGGAGCAGCTGGTGAAGTCCACCGGCTTTTACCGCAACAAAACCAAAAACATCCGCGCCGCCTGCCAAAAAATCATCACCGAGTACAACGGCGAAGTCCCTCCCCGCATGGAAGATTTGGTAACGCTGCCGGGCGTGGCCCGCAAGACTGCTAACGTGGTGCTGGCCCACGGCTTTGGCATCAACGGCGGGGTTACGGTAGATACCCACGTCAAGCGCATCACCAACCTGCTGGGGCTGACCAAGCATGCTGACCCGGTCAAAATCGAGCGCGACCTGATGAAGCTGCTGCCCCAGCCTGACTGGGAAAACTGGTCTATTCGGCTGGTGTACCACGGGCGGGCCGTATGCAACGCCCGCAACCCCAAATGCGGTATGTGTGACCTGGCCGATCTCTGTCCTTCTGCAAAGGTGCTGCCGGTAGCAAGCCCCGTACCAGAAGCCGTTCAGTCTTAGGACAGTTGGAAAGATACGGCAGACCTGTTTTAGGAACGCCTCAGCTCAAGGAGGTTGAATGACACCGGACCTCTACGAAACCGATTTTTACGCCTGGACTCAAGCCCAGGCCAGCTTTCTGCGCCAGGGCAAGATTGACCAGCTAGATGTGGTGAATTTAGTCGAGGAAATTGAGTCTTTGGGTAGGCAGCAAACGCAAGAACTCAAAAATCGATTGGGAGTGCTGATTGGTCACTTGCTGAAGTGGCAGTATCGGGCCAGTCACCGCAGCAAAAGCTGGAAATATACGATTCAAGAGCAGCGGCTACAAATTTTAGACTTGCTTGACCAAAACCCCAGCCTAAAAAGCTACCAAGACGAAGCTGTTGCCAAGGGTTATCAGCTAGGTTTGCTATTGGTTGGGCGAGAAACACCCCTCGATCCCAAAACCCTACCGAGGCAATGCCCGTTTACCCTGGAGCAACTTTTGGATGATCAATTTCCTCAAGACCTAGATGTCCTCTAGGTGATGGGGCATGGTGCCGAGGCGATCGCTCTCACGCCTACCCCATCCGGTCGGGGATGGTGAGACTGCTTTTCCAGGGACTTTTCTGATCCCGAACTCACGTTAACTATTGCACCGTTAAGATAGGCATACGTTTCGGTAGAGCAGAGCGCACCCTATGGTTGACCCGCTTGTCATCACCGATGAAATTGATTTTCCCGATCCCAGCCTGCTCATCACTGAGGATGATACGCCGGTGGATAACTTCGCATCGGCTAAGCAGCAGCGGCTGTTAGTGAGTGCGCTGTATAGCTCCCTCACTGAGGCGGTTTTTTTGGCTGAGGCCAATGTGGGTATTTACCACGCGGTGAGTCGGCCTGCGATCGTGCCCGACGTATTTGTCAGCTTCGATGTGCAGGTGCCAGAAGCCTGGTGGGAGAAGCCCAACCGCTGCTATATGGTGTGGAACTTTGGCAAGCCGCCAGAAATTGCGATCGAGGTGGTCTCTAACCAGCTGGGCAATGAGCTAACCGACAAGCTGCGGATCTACGAACAGATGCGGGTGAGCTATTACGTGGTCTATGACCCTAGCCACCAGTTAGGAGAGCAAACCCTATACCTGTTTGAACTGCGAGGGGTGTGTTATTCAGAGATCGCCGATACCTGGCTTGAGCAGGTTGGGTTGGGCCTCACCCTGTGGCAGGGAGAGTTTGAGGGCCGCCAAGATACCTGGCTGCGCTGGCAAGACCAGGCAGGTAACCTATTGCAGTTAGGAGATGAACAGGCAGTTCAAGAGCGTCAGCGGGCTGAGCAAGAACATCAGCGGGCTGAGCAAGAACGCCAGCGGGCCGATCGCCTGGCTGAGTTGCTGAGAGCCCAGGGCATAGACCCCGACCAGGTTTAAGAGTATGCCAACTAATTAAGCATCCAAGCTAGGCCTACCCTTCGGGAAGCGCAAGCTCTACATCCCCCACCCCCTTCTCCCTGGGGGAGAGGGGCAGGGATGAGGGCGGAGAGCCATGGTAAATGGATGGTTATTTTTATGGAGTACTCTAAGCAATTGCCGGAGTATGTCGCCCTATTGTTAGGACGGTTTAGTAAGGCTCAGCAGGCCGACGCTGACGGTAACCAGCAGTACCCCCAGCCCCTGCACCAGGGAAAGTTGCTCTTGCAGCACGCCCCAGGCCAGCACTGCCGTCAGGGCAGGGTTAGCGGCACCCAGCATAGAAGCAGCGGTGGCCCCGACCACACGAATGCCCAGGTTGTTGAGTACATGACCAGTAAGGGTAGCGATCGCCGACAGCAGCCCCCCCATCCACAGCGCCGGCCACAGCAGCCCCGCCAAATCTCCCGGCCACAGCAGCAGGCTGACCGCCGACAGCACCAGCGTCACCGCAAAGCTAATGACCGTAAAGGGTACCGGGTGAAAGGTTTCAAAGGCTTTTTGGGCTGCCACGGTGTAGAACGCGTACACCACCCCCGAGGCCAACCCAAAAATTACCCCCAGCCAGCTCTCGATTGCCGCCCCCGTCATCGGAATCGTCAGCGCGCTGCCCAGCAAAATGAGCCCTAAAATTGCCCAGCGGCTCGCGTTGGGACGGTGGCCAAACCAGTACCAGGCCAGCAGCGCGGTATAGACCGGGAAGGTGAAAAACAGAGTTAGCGCAATGCCCGCCGCAACGCGCCCCACTGCCACGTACAGCAGCGCCAGGTACGAAAACATCAGCACCCCACCCACCAGGGCCAGGTAGAGTTCGCGGCGATATGTTGCCGCCCCCAAGCGGCGCAGGTCGCTCCACATGGGTGGGTACACCGGCGGCAGCAGCACCGCCATCAGGGGTACCCCCACCACCATGCGCATAAACATCAGTAAAAAAGAGTTGGGCAGGGTGGGCGCTACAAAGCCGCCGGTTTCAACCATCCCCAGCAGGTCAGAGGGCGTAAACAGCACTCGCGTAATCAGGTTTTGGGCGCCAAAGCAAACCGTAGCCAGCAAAATTAAGACGTAGCCAAGCATGCCTCCCCCCCTTTTTGCTCCCCGGGGATGCCCCAAGGCCAAGGCCTCATCCCAAACGTCTACGGTAGCCGATAGCTGGCCACCCGTACCACCAAATCCCCCCCCTGGGGATTGTGGGTAAACACAAAGCTGCCCGCCTTAGTTTCGTGACCAGAGAGGAAATCGATCTGCTGCTCACCGGTTTCGTCGTCGGCCCCGGTGCTGTGCAACTCAGCCGTCACCTGCACCATGCGGGCAATGCGGCCGCCCGTATTGGTAATGGCAAAGGGCACATAGTAGCGACCGTCGGTGACGCGCACCGCCTCAGACACCGCCACCGCAAAGGCCGGGGGGCGGTTTTGGTTGGTCTGCCAGTCAAAGAAAATGAGGCCCACTAGGCCCAGCAAAATAACAGAGGCCGCCACAAAGGTTACCCACTCGGCGGCAGAGCGCTGGGTAAAGCGCCCGGTAGCCTGGGCAGAACTGGCGCGATCGGGGGAGTTAGGCAAATCCATTAGATTAGGATACGCCCTGCGGCCCCGCCAATGGAGGCGGGCAGGCCCAACATCAGGGTACTGCTCAACCATTCTGACCAGGGATCGCTGACGTTGAGCTGCTGAAACAGCACCAGCATCACCATTGAGGCCAGCAGCGCCACCAGGTAGGCCACCAGGGTTTCGGTAATGGGGCTAAACAGCAGCCCCCGCTGCCGCCGCTCGGCGCGATCGGTAAAGCCTGAGGCAAACACAATGGCATAGGACAGCCCTAGGGATGCGGCTATAATCAGCAGCAGCCACAGGGGCGGTAGGGCGGCGGCCAGCAGGGGCACCTCTTCGGTGGGGGCAATGCTAAAGGCAATCAGCACCGCGCCAATCAGGGCGGCGTCGAAATCGACCAGGGCATCGCGCAGGTTGCTCAGGGTGGGGGAGACCAACCGACGCGATAGGGGGGTCGTGGTGCGGCGATCGCGCCCCTGCTTGCCCTGCAGCGTCGAGCGCGCTAGGGCCACCCCCAGGGCAAAGGGCACCGCCTCAAACACCACCTTGCCCAGCACCTCTGACAGGGGCGTAGCCAGGGTGATGCGCCGCAGCAGCACCAGGGCCAGCGTCGCACACACCACTCCAATGCTGACCGCTTCAATGCTTTCGAGTAGCACCTCCAGGGGATGCAGGCTGAGGGTCTGGCGGAACCCTTCGACCTGGGTGAGCAGCCCTACTCCCACCAGGGTGGCCCCTAGCACCACCAGCAGCCAAAGGGAGTCGGTGGCCGCCCCAATCGTCCATACCTCAACGGTGTACAGCAGGGGAATGCCAAACAAAAAGCCGCCCACCGCCCCCTGCAAAATCGCCTGAAACTCGGCTAGCCACATGTTGCGGCTAGATGGGGTGGGTGCTAGGTCTAGGGACTGGCCCATGGGGGAAAGGGGGGTTACAGAGCGCAGCTAAGGAACTAATGGAAGACTAATAGAGAGCTGGGTGGGCAGTGTCCACCCTACAAGGACAGCATAGCAAGGGGTTTAAGCAGTTAAGGCAGTCTCCATTGGTGCAAGCGCCATGGACAACCAAGGCGAAACCTTAGGAAAATCTCTAGTATTGCCGGAGTTTGACAAAATGCCCGCTAGCGTAAACAGGACCGCTAACGTAATGACAAACCCCCTAGTGCATTGCAAGGATTGTTCTATGACCCAGGCTAAATCAGGCGACAGCGTTGCCATTCACTATACCGGCAGACTAGAAGACGGCACCGTGTTTGACTCATCCCGCGATCGCGACCCCCTAGAGTTTGCCATTGGCAATGGGGAAGTCATTCCCGGCTTTGAGGCGGCGGTGGTGGGCATGGCCCCCGGCGATGCCAAGACCGAGGTAATTCCGGCAGAAAGTGCCTACGGCCCCCACCGCGAAGAAATGGTGATGGTGGTTGAGCGCCACCACATTCCTGACGATATTCCTCTAGACGTGGGCCAACAGCTCCAAATTCAAGGACCCCAAGGCCAGGTTGTGCCGGTCATGGTCACCGATCTCTCCGAGGCCGATGTCACCCTCGACGCCAACCATCCCCTAGCGGGAGAAACCCTGATTTTTGATATCGAACTAGTGGCGATTCAGGCCTAAAACACCGCCATCTCTATCTAACGACATACCTACAAAGAGCTGTTTATCCTATCCCCCTCCACCCCAGGGGGATAGTTTTTAGCAGGGGTGGCGATTTATGATGCCAAAGGCCTTTTAACCCTCAGGAGCCCCATGGCTTACGAATTGCCCCCCCTCCCCTACGCCTACGATGCGTTAGAACCCTACGTCTCGAAGAGCACGCTGGAGTTTCACCACGATAAGCACCACGCTGCCTACGTCAGCAAGTACAACGATGCGATCAAAGGCACCGATCACGACAGTAAGCCCATCGAAGAGGTGATCAAAGCGATCGCAGGCGACAGCTCTCAGCAGGGCTTGTTCAACAACGGTGCCCAGGCCTGGAACCACACCTTCTACTGGAACTCCATGAAGCCCGGCGGCGGCGGTACCCCCTCTGGGGACCTGGCCAGCAAAATCGACGCCGACTTTGGCGGCTTCGATAAGTTTGTCGAAGAATTTAAAAATGCTGGGGCCACCCAGTTTGGCAGCGGCTGGGCCTGGCTGGTGCTCGACAACGGCACCCTCAAGGTGACCAAAACCCTCAACGCCGACAACCCTCTCACCGCTGGCCAGGTGCCCCTGCTCACTATGGATGTGTGGGAACACGCCTACTACCTCGACTACCAAAACAAGCGCCCCGACTACATCTCAAGCTTCCTAGAAAACGTCATCAATTGGGATTTTGCCGCCAGCAACCTCGCCGCTGCCTAGCCTGGTGACAACACAGTGGTCGTGCTCCGCGACTCATGGGGGTGGGCGACAGCTTACCCCTTTTTTTGAGGGTCAAGCACGGTCTAGGCAAAAGCCGCCCCCTAAACCCGCCCCTGCAACCCTCTATGCTGTTCGCCAACCCCGACTATCCCCACGTAGTGCTCTCGTTTACCTATCGAGGCTTTTACCTGGAGCTTGACCAGAGCACCGAGGACGGGTTGCCCCTCTATGCCGTTTGGGCCACCCACGCAACCGGCTGTGCCGTAGCGGTACCGGGGGTCGTCAGCCGAACAGAGGCCATTTACAAGGCCAAACGATGGGTTGACCGGCGGCTTAGCCCACCACCTGGGGCCGATAGTAGGCCGTAGCCTGGGCCAGCCAGCCCTCCACGTCGGCGGCGGGCTGAGGTTTGCCAAACCAGTAGCCCTGGCCGTAGTCGCAGTTTAGGCGCTTTAGGGTGCTGACCTGGTGGGAGGTTTCAATTCCTTCGGCGATCGCCCTAAAGCCCAGCTGCCGCCCCAGATTAATAATGGTGTGCACAATCTTTTCGTGGCTGGGGCTAGTGGCCATCTGGCTAACAAAGGAGCGATCGATCTTGAGGCTGGTGATAGGGAACCGGTACAGGTAGCTCAGCGACGAGTAGCCGGTGCCAAAGTCGTCAATGCTGAGGGCGATGCCGCGCTGACGCAGGCCGTTGAGCACCGCAATGGTGTCGTCGATGTTGTCGATCAGCATGCTTTCGGTCAGTTCGAGCACCAGGCTACTGGGCGGTAGCCCGGTTTTGCGCAGCAGTCTGTCTACCTGTTCTAGCAGCCCAGTACTGTGCAGCTGCAGCGCCGACAGGTTAACACTTACCGTCAGATCCTGGGCTTGGGGGTACGTACGTTGCCAGCAGGCCATTTGCCCGCAGGCTAGCTCTAGCAGCCAGTTGCTGAGGGGCACAATCAGCCCTGTCTCTTCGGCCACAGGAATGAAGTCACCAGGCATCACCAGGCCCCGCTGGGGGTGCTGCCACCGCACCAGGGCCTCAAACCCCTTCACGGCTGCCGTTTGCAACTCGATGATGGGCTGGTAGTAAAGCACAAACTCTTGGGGATAGTCGAGCAGGGCGCGGCGCAGCTCGGTCTCGAGGGTGAGTCGGGCAATGGCCCGCTCGTGCATGCCTCTGTCAAAGATCTGGTAGCCGTCGCGCCCTCCGGCTTTAGCTCGGTACATGGCCGTATCGGCATCGCGAATAAGCTCCAAAGCCGATTGGTAGCGGGCATTGCCCATCACCAGCCCAAGGCTAACGGTGGCAAACATCTGGTGGCTGCTGAGCTGAAACGGCTGGCGCAGAATTTCTAAAATCTGCTCCGCCTTGGCCTCAGCCTCGTCTTGATGACCAATGTTTTCTAGCAGCACAATAAATTCATCGCCCCCCAGGCGCACCGCTAGGTCGGTGGAGTCAATCACGGCAATCAGCCGACTGGCCACCTCCATCAGCAGCTCGTCGCCAATCAGGTGGCCGAGGCTGTCGTTGACCACCTTAAAGTGGTCGATATCTAAGAACAGCAGAGCAAAGCGGTAGCTTCCGTCTGCCCGAGCCTGCTGAAGGGCGGCTTCTAGCCGTTCTTGAATCTGCTTGCGGTTGGGTAGCCCCGTCAGGCTATCGTGGCAGGCATCGTGCTGAAGCTGGCGACGCATACTCACCTGGTCGGTGACATCGCGAGAGGCCGTCTGCAGCTGCACCACCGCACCGGCCCCATCGACAATCGGCCGGGTAAAGGTCTCTAGCCAAATGTAGTAGCCCTGGTGGTGGCGCATGCGACAGACCACGGGCGCTGGGGCTAGGGGTTGATCTCCCTCGGGGGGACGCAGGTACTGGCGGCACCCCAGCAGATCGTCGGGATGTACCAGGGTACAGGGGTGCACTCCAACCAGCGCTTCGGGGGTGTAGCCCAGCAGCCACTTCACCGAGGGGCTGACGTAAAGGTAAGTACCGTCTAAGGCGTGCAGACAGACTAAATCGCTCATGTTTTCGGCCATCAGTCGAAAAAGAGCGGCCTGCTGCTGAATTTCGTCATTGGCGCGTTCCACCTCAGCCTTGGACCGCTGCAAATCCCCAAAGGATGTCTCTAGTCGCGCCGCCATGGCGTTAAAGGCCTGGGCCAGCCCCTCTAGCTCCTGCATGCCGGTGGGGCCAATTTCCTGGTTGAGGTTGCCGTCGGCGATCGCCCGTGAGGCCGAGCTAAAGGTGTTCAGGGGGCGGGTAATCCAGCGGCTGGTATAGAGGCCAGAGACAATGGCCCCGGTGAGGGCCAGAATACAAAGGGCAATGGTGTTGCGGCGGCTGGTCTCAATTTCGGCCATAAAATCGCGCTCGGGCATGATCACGACAATCAGCCAGTCGAGGCCGTAGGCATCGATGAGGGGAGACACCTGCATAAACTGTCGTTCGCCACCCAGCTCAAACGCGACCTGCTGAGGTTGAATGCTCGACCAATCCCCTCCCGCCTGGTTAAACAGCAGTTGGGCAGTGGCGCGAATGAGCGGATCAGAGCTAGTTAGGGCATAGGAGTGCTGGGGCTGACCATTGACTTCGGTATAGGCAGCGATCGCCGTTGAGGTGGCCACTAGCAGGCCCGATCGCTCCATGACGAACGCCTGCCCGTGCTCCCCCATGGGCATTTCCTGCAAAAAGCTGCTGATGTGGGTGAGAAAGAAATTGTTGCCCAGCACGCCCAGCAGTTCACCGCTGTCGCTATAGACCGGTCTAGAGGTCGCAATAGCCAGCAGGGGAAAGGCGTGGTAGGGAAAAACTTCGCCCCACACCGGGCCTTTGGCCTGTACCGCCGCCCGGTACCAGGGGCGGGTTGAGGTCTCCCAGTTGGGCGTAGACGAAACTACTTTGGTCGGCTGGCCGGTGGCTGGATCGATCTCCGAAAACTGAATTTGGCCACTGCGGGAAGGGCCGCCTCGCATAAATTGATGGGCCTGCTGTCCCAGGTTGGTGTGACCCACAAATTCACCGTTGGCCTGCCCCCAAAAAATCGAGTCAATGTGGCTAAACTGCTGCGACTGCCGCCTAAAGTGGCGGAAAAACTGGTCTTCGTCGGCGGGGTCAAGCTGGTGGAGCGCGATGGCATCGTAGTTGATCTGGTTGACCAGATGGGATGTAGCCAAAAACTCCTGTAGCTTGTAGTCGATCTGGTCAGAGACCGAATCTCGCAGCTTGCTCGTCACCTGGTTTACCGCCCGCTCCCCCTGGCGCATCGATAGCCACCCCGTCAGCCCCACGGCCACCGACACCTGTAGCACAAAGGGCACCACAAGTAGCAGCCGTAGCGGAATGCGGCTAAACGTACCGCGGTTTGGCAATGCCGAAAAAGGATGCCCCATGTAGCAGGTAATACCAACAGTTCTATTAGTATTCCTGCCAAAGCGCAAAACTAAGCCATCGACATCACATTTAACGAAGCTGCCCGCTCGGCGGCGATCGCCCTAACCCAGGCGAGGCCTGACGAAAGATTCCAGCCGGTCCATGCCGTCGAGGATGGTCTCCATGTCGGTGGCGTAGGAAATGCGAATGGTGCCCTCAGACCCAAACGATACGCCTGGAATGGTGGCTACGTATTTTTCGTCGAGCAGTTGGGTACAAAAGTCGAGGGAGGGCATGCCTAGGGCACTGATGTCGATATAGAGGTAAAACGCTCCTTCGGGTTCGCCACAGCTCAACCCGCTAATCGCGCGGCACCGGTCAATAATGGCCTGCCGCCGTTCGGCAAAGGCGCGGCCCATGGTGGCCACACAGTCTTGGGGGCCTTCGAGGGCAGCGATCGCCCCGTACTGGGCAAAGGTGCACACATTCGAGGTGCTATGGCCCTGAATAGTGCTCACCGCCTTGATCAGCGCCACCGGCCCGGCCAGGTAGCCCACTCGCCAACCGGTCATGGAATAGGCTTTGGCAAAGCCGTTGCTAATAATGGTGTGCTCAAAGGCCTCGGGCGATACGGCCCCGATGCTGAGATGGGTAGCGCCGTCGTAGAGAATTTTTTCGTAGATCTCGTCTGAGACCACCCAGATGTCGGCCTCCACCACCACCGCCGCCAGGGCCGCAATGTCGGCGGGGGGGTACACCATGCCGGTGGGGTTCGACGGCGTGTTGAGAATAAACAGCTTGGTCTTGGGGGTAATGGCCTGACGCAGCTGTTCGGGGGTAATGCGGTAGTTTTGCTCGGCGGTGGTGGGCACAATCACCGGCGTGCCCCCAGCCAGTTTCACCATCTCGGGATAGCTCAGCCAGTAGGGGGCCGGGATGATCACCTCGTCGCCGGGCTCGATCAGGGCCATCATCAGGCCGTAGAGAGAATGCTTGCCGCCGTTGGTGACAATGACGTTGTCGGAGCCGTAGCAGAGGCCGTTGTCCTGCTGCAGTTTGTTGGCGATCGCCTGGCGCAGGGCGGGTTCGCCGGCCGCCGGGCCGTAGCGAGTTTTGCCCGCATCGAGGGCGGCTTTAGCCGCTGCTTTGATGTGGTCAGGAGTGTCAAAGTCGGGCTCTCCAGCGCTAAAGCTGCACACCGGCAAGCCCTCAGCCTTCATGGCCTTGGCCCGAGCCGAAATGGCCAGGGTCATAGAAGGGGTGACGCAGGTTACACGGTTTGCCAGGGCTAATGGGGGCACAGCCATACCTCAACGAACGTGGGCTACAGGCTAGCCCCCAAACCGCAGTGCGTTAGGAGAACATGCCTCTACTTTGACTTAGTTTCACAAACACATTTGCACAAACACATTTGCACAAACACATTCCCCATAGATTAGATCGTTTGGTTGGTTCTGACCATTACAGCTAGGGGTTTTTCAGCGATCGCAGACATCTTTTTTAGAGCCACGCCTCTGCTTTGCCACTGCGATCGCCCGCCCAACCAGATTTCGTCCCTGTCTCCCCATTCGCCAGGGTCGCCCCCGGCTCCTGACTCTTGGCCTCCAAGCCGCCCAGGGAGACACCTTAGCTGCCTAGAGGCACCTTCCCCGGCGGGGAGATCCGTACCGCGGGCTACTAATTTTTAGAAATCCGGAGATTTACGTAGGGAGATTTTCCTGACTGACTGTGCACAGGTCTGTAACTAGGACTAGAAGCGCTAACAAGGCCACGTCCTATGCACCCTTCCTCCAACCGTTCCCTGATGACTCGTCTGGCCTGCGCTGTTAGCCTGGGCCTGCTAACTACCACGTCCCTAGGGCTATCTGCCACTCCGTTCCAGGCTAAGTTTAGCCTAAACGCTACCGCCCGCTCTGAGGACGATCGCGGCAGCGGTCGCCTGAGCCGCATGCCTGCGATCGGGGGTGAGCTGAATTTTCGCGGCAGTGGCCGGGTAGAGCCCCGGCCGCCCACACCAGCTTCTAGCCGGCAAGAGCCTCTAGCCTACCGTGGCAGTGGCAGAATAACCGGGTCACGCACCACCTAAGGTTCTGTGGATAGTTGGCTATCCACAGAACCCCTACAGCCAAGCGAGGGCTTAACGCTAAAGAATTTCATCCGAAAGGCAGATGATATTTCGAAAACTTTTGCCTGTGGCTATTAGGTTTGAAAATTGCTAACAGTATTTAAATTGGTGAGCTTTTGCGTCACACTTAGGTTTAATCAGGGGTTTATTTAAACGTGTTTACATCTGGCCTATGGCTAGGCCAACAGAGCCAGGTGCAAGGCTTTATCAAGTCACAAGTATTTATCTTGAATTTACACGCTTAACATATTCTTTTCAGCCTTTTAGACTAAGCTGTATTTGCGTATTTTCAACGATTTTGCGCGGTTTAGCACCCTTAGCAGCGTGGGTTGCCCCTCCGCCTGTTGTTATGAGTTTCCCCAAGTCCGATGGCTGAACCCCTTCTTTCAATGCCTCTTTCTTCTCTGGCGGCAGAAGACGAAGCGCTCATTCGCCGCTTTAGCCCCAGCGCCATCGATCAAATATTGCTGTATATCGCCTTTAGCGCCATGCGCACTGGCGGTCATCGCCACGGCGCTTTCCTAGATGCAGCCGCCACCGCAGCCAAGTGCGCCATCTACATGACCTACCTGGAGCAGGGCGAAAACCTGCGCATGACCGGCCACCTGCACCACATCGAGCCGAAGCGGGTCAAGGCCATTGTCGAAGAAATGCGCCAGGCCCTTACCGAGGGCAAGCTGCTCAAAATGCTGGGTTCCCAGGAGCCCCGCTACCTGATTCAGTTTCCCTACATGTGGCTGCGGCGCTACCCCTGGGAACCAGGACAGTCGCGGGTGGCAGGCACCTCGCTCACCAGCGAAGAAAAAACCATTTTGGAGAGCAAGCTGCCCGCTCCCTGCCCCGACGCCCGCATCATCAACTCATTTCAGTTTCTAGAGCTGATTGAAATTCTGCACGAAAAGTCTCAAGACGACCTGCCCCCCGAGCACCGCGTCCCCCTCAGCGAAGCACTGGCCGAGCACATTCGGCGGCGGCTGATCTACTCGGGCACCGTAGCCCGCATCGACGCCTCCTGGGGAGCCTCTTACTACGGGCTGGTCCGGGCCTCCTACGCGCCGGTCGATGACCAGGAGCGCATGTACGCCATGGTAGAAGATACGGCCCAGTATTTTCGCATGATGCGCGAGTGGGCCAACGGCATTCCTGGCACCATGCGAGTGCTAGAAGAACTCGACATTCCCGCCGCCAACCGGGAAGCCGCCCTGCAAGAGCTAGACGAAGTTATTCGCACTTGGGCTGACAAATACCACCAGCCCGGTGGCGAGCCAACGCTGCTGCAAATGGTGATTGGCCACCACCTAAAATAGCTTTGCCCTGAGTGCTTATATTGCAAACTATTGAGTTAGGACAGGTTCGACGTAGTGGCATTGCAGTGCAATGCCACTACTAAAGGATTTCGCCTGTCAACGTGTCCTAACTAAATCAACTGCTGCAATACCAATCGTTCATGACTCTAGAGACCACAGACGTAAGCCCTGCCAGCCTCACTTAGGAGGTTGCCAGGGCTTGCGGTTTATAGCCGGTCCACAGTCCTTATGGACGGCGCACGGTGCGGCCAAAGCTGGGTAGCTCAACGGCGGCAATAGACTTGATCTTTTTCTGCGATCGCAGTGGGTAGACCAGGGGCGAGGGCGAGACCTTACTGCTAGTCGTTAGATAGGCGGGCAGGGCCGGAGATGGCGCTGGCGCTGGGGCCGTCCCGGTTGAAAGGGGGGCTGAAACCGAGATTGAACTCGGCACTGGCTGCTCCAGTGCCACCGGGGGTGGGGCAGAATCCACTGTAGGCAACGGCTCTGGTGGCACGGTGGCCCGCGGCGGTACCGGAGCAAGCGGTTCACCCCAGGGAGAAGGCTCGGTAAAGAGAGACGCGGTCGGGCTGGGCGCTGCCGCTTCCTCTAGCCAGGGATCGAGCGCGGTCAATGCCGGAGCTGGACTGTCCGCCACTGGAGCTGGCTCTGGGGTAACCGGATTGACCGCTGAGCTAGCGAATTCTATAACCTCTGTAACTTCTATAACAGGTGATTCCGAGGTGGATTCTGGGATAGAGGGTTCTGGGGTAGCTGGAATAGTTGGCTCTGGGGCAAACAGTTCCAAATTAGAGCCTTCTGAGCTAGCGCGCGCCAGCCGAGGGGTCAGCGGTTCGGCAAAGTTGAAGGTTGGCTCTGGGGCTCTGGGTCGCTCGGGCGACGGCTCGACGGGGGCCGGCACCGAAGCTGGCCCCGCCCCCCGCAGACCCCGCAGCAGGTGGGTCAGGCTGGGGTTGTCGGTCACCGCTCCCGGCCCCGCTGACCAGGGCTGAATTTGCTGCGATCGCGGCATGGCCACGGGCTGCCCCGGCTCATTCATCAAGGAGGGCAAAAGCTGCCCCTGAATGGCGGCGGAGCTGGCGGTGGCCGGGGCGGGAGCCATGTTCAAGCACTTCTCTAGGGCCGCCTTGAACTGAAGGGTGTAGCGCTGCTGCCGGTGCAGCCGCGCCTTGAGATCGCGGCAGGTTTCTTCGGCCTGGTGCAGAGCGGTATTTTTTTCGCTAAAGCGCTGCTGTAGCAGAGTGCACTCGCGCTCGAGCTGGGCAACCCGCTGCTGGTTGACCTCTAGCTCGGCCTGCAGGGTTTCGTTGTGAATGGTGGTGCGCCGCAGACCGTCGTTGGCAATGTCAAGCTCACTCAAGAGCTGGGCGATCTGCTGCTGCACGGGGCCGGGGGTAGCAACGGCGGGCAGGGCGCCAGGCTGGGCCTGATTGCGCTCGATTTCGGCCTGGAGAGCTACCTGCGATCGCTCTAGATCGTCCTCCAGTTCGGTAACGCGCAGCAGCAGGGCATCGTTACACTGGTTGAGGTCTTGAATCAGCTGCACCAAGTCCTCTGGATCAGGCTCTTGAGTGACGACATGGGCTTTGGCCTCTAAGGCCGGTGACGACGATCCATTCACAGCCGCAGGCAAGCCATCGTCTTCGGCCACCATCCTAAAGGCTTCCGCCAAGGGCACCTGGCCAGGCAACATCACCGTTTCCCACCCATCTCCCGACTGGGGCATGGCGTGATCTATGGCCTCCTCACCGCGGTTAGGTAAACGGGTGCCCTGGGGCTCTGGGGAAGCGCTCGAAGCCGAAGTGTCAGTCATAATGTTGCCTGATCCTGGTCGTGTAGTCTCACACTCAACACTCAACCACTAAGGGGGCTGTTGACCCCTAAGAGTAGCTAATTTTGCCGATTTATTCACTTATTAATTGAGGATTTGATTACAGCATGGCTGTTTTGTGCCTTAAGTTTATCGTTTCACCCCCAATTTACTCTGCCCCCTAAAGATATAGACGGATAAAAAACACAAACTTACCCCCCTCAAGCCAGTCATCTCGGCCCTGCGATCGCCCTCAGCCCACCTCTGCCACCACCATGCCATCTCTGTCGCGATCTATTGCCCTCGCTACCCCCAGCTTTGACCCGCTTTACGCAGCGGCCTACCGCCTGCTGGGGCTGCAGGGCTACCGCAGCGGAGTGGCGCGCCCCAACTACATTGGCAACTTGATCAGCTGGCGGCAGAGCAACGTCACGGCCCTGCGCGATCGCCTCGAACACCTCTGGGGCCAACCCTGGCTAGAGACCCTAGCCCGATCCAAAACCCTATCGGAATACATTCTCTACGGCGTGTTTGTAGACCAGGTACTGGGCAATACCGCTGGGCATTTCTACGACTGGTCGCCCCTGTGCCACGAGTACTGGGAATCCGATCCCCTAGACGACCGGCAGCTCGCCCAGTTTTTTGCCGCCATTCAGCCCAGTCACCTGGCGGTCATGGTGTCTGCCAAGGCGCGGATGGACCCTAGCCGCTACCGTCACCACCTCAAGCCCTATCCAGCAGACTCCACCGCCAGCGCCAGCGACGCCCCCTTAGTCGGCTTTTCAGCACTCGACGCGCCTGTTCGCGCCTGATATAGGTTTGAACGTCAGCGCAGGTCGGCACAAAGTTTCCGGGAACCCAATCCCCGACCTTGATAGACATAGGGTAGATGGGGTTATTGCCCTCTACTGCCGCGATCGCCCCTAACCGCAGAGACACCCAAATTGTCTACTATTGAATGCGGGGGTAAAGCTGGCAGCACTGTCGTTTCGGGTTTAAACAGCGTTAAGTAATGATCAGATCAGGGTTTCGCACCGTACTGTTGGTGGCCACCGCTGGCATCGCCCTAGCCGCCACCGTCACCTGTAGCCAATCTACCGACCTCACCACCGCCCCGCCCGCCGAGACCGAGGCCCCTGCAGCAGCACAGCCCCGCGACCCGCAGACCCTGCGCCTGCTCTACAGTCGTGCTGCCCTCACCCTTAACCCTCACCTGGCCACCGGCTACCAAGATTTTGAGGCCGCCCGCATCGTCTACGAGCCTCTAGCCAGTTACAACGAGGCCGGCGAACTGGTGCCCTTTTTGGCCGATGAAATTCCGTCCTTAGAGAATGGTGGGGTTGCCGCCGATGGCACCGCCGTCACCTGGACCCTGCGGCCCGACATCACCTGGGCCGACGGGGAACCGTTTACGGCCGACGATGTGGTCTTTACCTTCGAGTTCATTCGCAACCCGGTGGTAGCAGCGGCTACAGCCCAGTATTACGAAGGAGTAACCAGCGTTGAGGCGATCGACGACTACACGGTAAAAATCACCTTTGCCACCCCCACCCCCGCCTGGTCAGTACCCTTTACCGGCGAAACGGGGCTAATTTTACCCCGCCACATCTTTGAGGAGTACAACGGCCCCAACGCCAGAGATGCCCTGGCCAACCTACAGCCCGTGGGCACCGGCCCTTACCAAACCGTAGGTTTTGAAAGCGGCACTATTATCTACGAGCCCAACCCCAGCTACTGGGGCGGACGGCCCGCCTTTAGCCGAGTAGAGCTGGTGGGCGGGTTGGCCCCCTATGCGGCGGCGCGGGAGGTGTTGCAAACCGGGGCCGCTGACTTTGCCCACAACCTGCAGGTCGAGGCCGAAGCGCTTAGCGCATTAGAGACCGACGCCAGCGGCCACATTACCCACCTGTTTGGCTCTCAGGTAGAGCGCATCATGCTAAATTTTGCCAACCCCTTTGCCCAGACCGAGGATGGCGAGCGCTCTAGCCCTGACATTCCCCACCCCTACCTCAGCGACCTGCGGGTGCGCCAGGCTATCAATTTGGCCGTCGATCGCGACACCATCGCCAAAGAACTCTACGGCACCGGCGGTAAGCCCACGGCCCAGCTGCTGGTAGCCCCCACCGACTATCAATCCGCAGAAGTCGCCTACACCTATGACCTGGAGCAGGCCAAGGCGTTGCTTGACGAAGCCGGCTGGGTCGACACCAACGGCGACGGCTGGCGCGACAAAGACGGCGTTACCCTGGAGGTTTTGTTCCAGACGGCGGTGAACCCGGTGCGTCAAAAAACCCAGGCCATCGTCAGCGATAGCCTCAAAGAGCTGGGCATAGATGTACAAATTTCGCGGGTGCGACTGGATGAATTTTTCTCCGGCGACCCCCAGGATACCGGCAGCCTCAACCACTTCTACGCCGACATGCAGGTGTACTCAATTGGCAATGAAAGCCCCGACCCCAGCACCTACATGGGCTGGTGGACCTGCGCCAAAATTGCCTCCCAGGCCAACCAGTGGCAGGAGCCCAACAACGCCCGCTACTGCAACCCCGAGTACGATCGCCTCTGGGATGAAGCCCGACAAGAACTCGACCTCGATCGCCGCGCCGCGCTGTTTCAGCAAATGAACGAGCTGCTGGCCCAGGATGTAGCGGTGATTCCAGTGGTGCACCGGGCCATGACCAACGCCGTCAGCGATCGCCTCACCGGGGTCCAATTCACGCCCTGGGATGCCAGCACTTGGGCGATCAAAGACTGGCAACCGGCACCAGCCGACTCCGACTCCTAGCCACCCTAAATGATGCTCGGCAGAGCCCAATCTTTATATAGCGATTTTGTCGTTTTCTGACGCAGCCAGGGCAGAATGGTTATCTGTAACAAGCGACCGACCCTTCCTATGACCTCTGAACCCGTTGTCACCAGCTCCACGGTGTCTCCCCTGGCTGCGATCGCCCTCAAGGTAGCCGGTGCCATCGCCATTCTGTCAGCCCTGCTAGACTTTCTCATTCTGCTGATTCCCCCCAACCTTACCAATGTGCAGTGGCAGCTGGCCACCACCACCCAGCTGGTCGATCGCGGCATTGTGCCACTGATTGGCATGGCCCTGCTCCTGACCGGGCTATGGGTTGACAGCTCCGTTGGTCGCACGGCTCAGCGCAAGAGCCTAACCACCGACTTGCGCTTTTGGGTCTGTGCCCTGGCCAGTCTGCTGGGTCTGGTTTATTTGCTACTCACCCTGCTGCACCTCAACGCCGTACGCCTCTCTAGCCAAACAGCCCTGGCCCAGGTCAGCACCGAAGCCAGCGAAGCCGCCGCTCAGCTCCAGCAGCGCCTCTCCACCGAGCTCAGCCAGCAGCAAACCCAGCTGGGGGCAATTTTAGAAAACGAAGATCTCTTGGCTCAGGCCATTCAGAGCGGGCAGCTGCCCCCCGACATCGAGCAGTATCGCAACAACCCCGCTGGCCTCACCCAGTTTTTGCAGCAGCGCGCCGACCAAGCCCAGCAGCAGATCGAAACCGAAATTGGCACCCGCCGCGCCGAAGCCGAGCACCGGGTCAGAACCGAAGCCCGGCGCTCAGGCGTTCGTATTTCCATCCTCAGCCTGCTGATGGCGGCGGGTTTTTCTATCATTGGCTGGCTTGGTCTTCGCAGGCTGCTATCGCTCACCCGGGCAGCCTAGCCCAGGGCCTGCACCATGGCCTGCTGAGCCACCGCCTGGTAAATCTCCTTTAGATGGCCCATCACGACGGGGGCATCTTCGGGAGGCAGGGGCATTTTGCCCAGCACATCGAGCACGGTGGTTTCGGCCGGGGTAATCACCACCAGCTCTGGATCCAAGGGTTCGGTATAGGCCCAAAACTGCTGCAGGTCGAGGTGGTTGGCCACAGCCCGTGGCTCTGCCGTACCAATGTCTTCGCTATCCGGCAGCGCGTCTGCCGGGGCAGCCGTACTCTGTCGCCGCTGCCGCAGGGCTTCTAAAATGCTGTCACGACTGCGTCCCCGCAGCTGAAATAGCACAAAGGGGTCCTCTCGAAAGAAATCGCCCAGCTGGTAATACACCGCCGCAATGTGCTTGCAGGGGTTCTTAGGGTCGGGGCAGCTGCATTTGGAATGCACCTCCGCCAGGTTAAAGGGATACAAGCTCAGCCCGTTGGCCGTAAACACCGCCTCAATTTCGGCGGGCATTTCGCCAGCCAGCAGCTGGGCTGAATAAATCGCCTGCTCTGACAACGAATCAATCACATAATTCCAGTCTTCGTCGCTAAAAGCGTCGAGCCAGATGGAGAGCTTGTAGGGTTCATCGGCGGTGCCCTGCACCAGGGCCGTCACCTTAGACCCCTTGTACTCCAGGCTGAGAATGTGGCCTTCTCGAGCGTAGATACGACCGCGCTCTAGGCGTTTTTTAAAGCGGTAGGTGTTGAGCAGCTCAACCCAGCGCTGTACCCACCAGGCTTCGTCTTCAAGGGCATAGGCAGGGCTAGAGGCAGCCTGGTAAGAAGTCATAGCAAAGCAAACATGGGGATTACCTACAGTTTACAACCCGGATAGATGATAGCCCTGAGAAACGCTAGGTTTCCCAGGGCTTAACCGCTCAGAGGGCTACTGGATTCAGAGATTTAGGCAGACTAGCGGCCAATCCCAAAGTATTGGAACCCGGCCCGCACTAGAGTCTCCCGATCGAGGAAGTTGCGGCCATCAATGACGATGGGGCTGTTCATGCGCTGGGCCATGTTGGCGTAGTCAAGCTCTTGAAACTGTTGCCAGTCGGTGACCAACACCAGGGCATCGCAGTTGTCGGCCAGGAGGGTGGCATCGGTTTCAACAATCACCCCAGTCAGCCCGTGGCGCAGCCCGCTTTGGGAAACAATGGGATCGTAGGCTTTAACCTTGGCCCCCAGGCGATTGAGCTGCTCGATTAAAATCAACGACGGCGCATCGCGCAGGTCATCGGTGTCGGGTTTGAAGGTTAGCCCCAGCAGACCCACGGTTTTACCCTTGAGAATTTTGAGCACCTGCTGCAGCTTCTCCAGGGTGATCTGGCGCTGGCGATTGTTCACATCTACTGCGGCTTTGAGCAACTGAGCTTCGTAGCCGTAGTCGTCGGCAGTGTGAATGAGGGCTGACACGTCTTTCGGGAAGCACGACCCACCCCAGCCAATCCCCGCCTGCAAAAACTTTTTGCCGATCCGAGAGTCGAGGCCAATGCCCTGGGCCACCTGGGTAACATCGGCTCCGACGCGATCGCAAATGTTAGCGACTTCGTTGATAAAGCTGATTTTGGTGGCCAAAAAGGCGTTAGACGCGTACTTCACCATTTCTGCCGAGCTGATGTCGGTTACCAGCACCGGCACGGGTGCGGCATTGGCATCCTCGGCAAAGCGCCGCTCCACAATGGGGGTGTAGAGCTCCTTCATCATGGTGATGGCGCGGGGGCTGTTGCTGCCTAGCACAATGCGATCAGGGTTAAAGGTGTCGTATACCGCCGACCCCTCCCGCAAAAACTCAGGGTTGCTGACTACGTCAAAGTCGGCCGCTACCTCGGGGTGAATTGTTTCAGGAATGCCGCCGGCGGGCACGAGCTCGCGCTGCCGCTCCGCTACACCGTCGAGCACAATCATGCGCACCCAGTCGCCCGAACCAATGGGCACCGTAGACTTGTTCACGATCACCTTGTAGCCGCCGTTGAGGTGGGTGCCAATGCCCTTAGCCACCGCCTCAACATAGCGGGTATCGCTTTCGCCGGTGGGCAGCGCTGGGGTGCCCACCGCAATAAAGAGAACCTCGCCGTGCTCCACCCCAGCCTTTAAGTCGGTCGAAAACTGTAGGTGACCCGTCGCCATCGACGACTTCATCAGCTCAGACAGGCCGGGCTCAAAAATGGGCGACTGCCCAGACTGCATGAGCTTGACTTTTTCTTCGTTGACATCAATACAAACGACATCGTGGCCCACGTGGGCCAGGCACACGCCAGTTACCAAGCCTACATAGCCCGTACCAATCACACATACACGCATAGCCAATACCTTTTACTTTATGGACTGTCGATAATTAGTTCACCAGTCGGCTAGAGAGTGAGCTAGCAAGCGGTGAGTCTATAACCGGGCCGTAGCCCAGCTGTGGCCATAACCTGTCACCCTGCCACAGAGTGTAGGGTCGACGGCAACCCCGCGGTTGTTCCTTGCTGATTGAAGCGATCGCGAAAATCGTCAATGGTGAGCTTCAGCCCCTCTTGCAGAGGTACTGTCGGACTCCAGTCAAGGAAGGTTTTAGCGCGGGTAATGTCGGGCTTACGCCGCTGGGGGTCATCCTGGGGCAGCGGCTTGTAGACCAGATCGGCGTCGGGGTTGACCATCGACTGCACCGCCTGAGCCAGCTGCAAAATAGTGTACTCATCGGGGTTGCCCAGGTTAACTGGGCCAATGTAATCGCCGTTCATCAGCCGCATCAACCCCTCTACCAGGTCAGACACATAGCAAAAGCTGCGGGTCTGAGACCCACTGCCGTAGACCGTCAAAGGATTACCCCGGAGCGCTTGCACCACAAAGTTGCTCACTACGCGACCATCATTTTCAAGCATGCGGGGCCCGTAGGTATTAAAAATGCGGGCCACCCGAATATCCACGTTGTTTTGGCGATGATAGTCAAAGGCCAGGGTTTCGGCAACGCGCTTACCCTCGTCGTAGCAGCTGCGAATGCCAATGGGGTTGACATTGCCTCGATACTCCTCGGTCTGGGGATGCACTTCAGGATCGCCGTAGACCTCAGAGGTTGACGCCAGCAAAAACCGGGCTTTTACCCGCTTGGCTAAACCCAGCATGTTTAGGGTACCCATCACGTTGGTTTTGATGGTTTTAACCGGATTGTACTGGTAGTGCACTGGCGAGGCAGGACAAGCCAGGTGATAAATTTGGTCAACTTCCAACCGAATGGGTTCGGTTACGTCGTGACGAATGACCTCAAAATAGGGATGATCAAGCCAGTGCAGCAGATTATGGCGATGGCCTGTATAAAAATTGTCTAGACAGATAACTTCGTTGCCGGCGGTCATTAGGCGATCGATCAAGTGGGAGCCAATAAACCCGGCTCCACCGGTTACCAAAATTCTCATGGGCAAATTAACCAGAGCAATGTTTATAGAGGATAGAGCGCAGCGCTTAATACAACTTACTTTTCTTAGGGTGAAGTATCCAGAGATCAAAGGACTACAGCTGTAATTTTGATGAGTTTGCTAATTCTTCATAAAGTTCCATTCATAGTACAAGAACCATTATTTGTCTGCTCACTGGGTCCAATTTATTTCAGTCTTAATAAACGCTAGCTATGGATTCCCCCTGCCATCTGTTTGTTTACGGCACCTTGAAGCCAGGAGAACGAGCATTTGCCGATCTCTGTGCCCCCCATGTCATAGCCATGCAATCGGCTATGGCTCCTGGTCGGCTCTACCAGTTACCCCTAGGCTACCCAGCTATGACTCTCGAAGCTGGATGGGTCCAGGGGGTACTGCTGACCTTTCCCAAGTCTGCCCACCTGCACCCTATTGACGCCTTTGAAGAGTATTATCCCGATCGCCCCCAAGACAGCGAGTACCAGCGCGATCGCCACCTTGTCTACGACAGCCAGCAGCAACCGCTAGGTCCCGCTTGGCTCTACACCATGACCTGCGATCGCGTCACCGCACTGGGAGGGCAATGGCTACCCCAAGGACAGTGGACTGAACCCAAAGCACAGTGAACTGAACCCAAAGCAAAAAGGCTCTGCCAAGTTTGGCAGAGCCTTCTGAGCTAGGAAACCCTAGCTAACTAGACAGTTGATTAAATCAACCTAGAACCGGAAGGTGGCACGCAGAGCGCCCCAGAGACCGGTAGTATCACCACCGCCAGGAGCTCTGGTGTCACCGTACAACACGGAAGGAGTGATGGTCAGGTACTGGTTGAAGGGGATCTCGTAATAGCCTTCAACGAAGAAGGGCTGGTTGTCACCAGCCGAAGGACCTTCACCGGCATAGACACCCAATTGGGTACCCTCGGCCAGGAAGTTGTTGAAGCCAGCACCAACAGTCCAGCTAAAGGTGTCGCCGCCGTTGAAGGTGGTATAAGCACCGTGGCCAGCCAGGAAGAAACCGCCGAAGTCGAGGCTAAGCAGACCCGCGTAGGAATCGGTCGAACCAAGAGCACCACCACTAGGAACAGTAGCAACACCGTCGCTGTGCAGGTAGGTAGCAGCTGCGTTAAAGAAGCCATCGGTCAGGAAGTTGAGCTGAGCGATGTAGCTCTGGCCTTGAGCAGCAAAAATACCCACCGAGGGGCTAGTTGCTTGAAGAACATTGGTACCATTAACGATCGCACTGTTAGCCGCAGTATAGCCAGCGTCTAGAATGATGTTGTCGGTGAGAGCAAAGTTAATACCTACACCGGCCCCATTGGAGGTGCTGCCGCCAAAGTCATAGAAGAGAGGACCACTGGGATCGAACACAGCGGGGCCATCGAAGGGAACGATGGTGCTGGTGACCCAATCATCACCAGACAGACCACGGGCAGAAGCAGTCACGGTGATGCGGTTGCCTACGGGGAAGCTGTAGTAGAAGTCATCAATTTGGACGTCGTAAGCCGCACCGCCAGCATTGGCTAGCCCAAAAGGACCACCAGCGTCGCCATCACCGCCTTGCAAACGAACACGCAGGCGATCGTTGCCGGTGAAGCTGGAGTCAAAGTTCAACCGAGCACGATTGGCAACGCTGGTGTTGGCGTTATCGCCTAGAGTATCGAAGGGAGTAACCAGGTGCATGTCGACCTGACCACGCAGTTTGGTGGTGGTGGAGAACTGCTGAGCCCGCAGAGTAGCGGTTTCGGCTTCTAGAGCATCGACGCGACCGCGCAGGGTAGCCAGTTCAGCCTGGAACTCTTCTTGTAGACGGCGGATGGTAGCCAGGTCGTCGGGGTTAATGCCGGACTGGGCGATCAGGGTGGCGATTACGTCCAAGCAGGAGTTGAGACCAGCGGCAAACTCGAAGCGAGTTAGGCTGCGCTGACCACGGAAGGTGCGGTCGGGGTAGCCTTGAATACAACCGTAGTTCTCAACCAGGCTTTGCAGCGCCTGGAAGGCCCAGTCAGAGGGCAGCACATCGGTCAGTTCCGAAACGCTGGTGATTTGAGCCAGTTGAACAGAGTCTTGGTCGAAGTCGCTGACCAGGGGGGTAGCGGCTTCAGCTGCGATCGCAGAGCCAGAGACGGCAACAGCCGCACCTAGAGCAGCGGGCACAGCCAGCAAAGATTGCCAAAATAACTTAGCCATTCGTATTTTCTCCTCACACCTTAATTACAAGGCTTATTGTGTACCTGCCAGCGGTTTGGCCTAAGCCATTCCTATGAATAAGGCGCAGCCTCGACCCACAAGCGGGTCTAAAGTAGCTGAGCTTCACGTACATCCAAAACCGATAGTAGCAGATCTGCTCTGTATCGGCCAACAAGTTTTGGCTGAAGCAGCCAAAGGTCACTCACTGGCTCAGAGACGGTCACTGCTAATTCAAGGTTCCCAGGATTTACGCTGGACTCAACACCTGTAATTGAGGAGGGTTGTATTGGCGATGGCTTTACCGTTGACAATGCCCGCCTTACTGTCAACAAAGCATCCGTGGGCAAGTTCTTAAAGCAGGGGTTCTAGGCATAATGCATCCCTAGAACCCCTAAACCTAGGGAATCATCAGACCCTAGAACCGGAAGGTGGCGCGCAGGACACCCCAGAAACCAGTTTCATCGGTACCATTACCCAGGTTAGTATCCCCATAGATGACTGCAGGAGTGATAGTTAGGAACTTGTTAAAGGGCACCTCGTAGTAACCTTCAATAAGAGTGGGGTTGTTGGTGGTACCACGTACCTGAGGTAGCTGACCACCGTAAACGCCCAGTTGAGACCCTTCAATCCCAAAGTCGTTGATACCAAGACCAGCGGTCCAGCTGAAGTCGTTGCCGCCGTTGTAGGTTTGATACGCACCATGGCCAGCGATGAAGAATCTACCAAAGTCAAGGTTCAACAGACCAGCATAGGTGTCAGTGCCACCGGGTTGACCACCTTGGAAGTTGATAGACCGATCGTTGTGCATATAAACAATACCAGCATCCAGGAAACCATCGCTCAGGAAGCTAAGCTGAGCAATGTAGCTCTGGTTGGCAGCAGCAAAGATACCAACCGAAGGACTGGTAGCCTGGGGATTAGTGGCTGAGCCGTTGCCAGCCGTGTAACCAGCATCAAAAACGATGCTGTCAGTCAGGGCGATGCTGATACCAGCACCGGCACCGTTGGAGCTACTGCCGCCGCTGGTATAAAAAGCTGGTTCTCCATATTGGGCGACGGAGGGGCCATCAAAAGGAACGATGGTGTCGGTGACCCAGTCATCGCCTTGAAGACCACGGGCAGAGGCGGTTAGAGTGATGCGGCTACCAACGGGGAATCGGTAGTAGAAGTCGTCAACGGTTACGTCATAGTCGCTGCCCCGAGCGTTGGCCAAGCCACCGAGCACACGTGGGGAAATGGCGTTACCATCACCAGCCTGCAGGCGAATACGCAAGCGATCGTTGCCCGTGAAGCTGGAGTCGAAGTTCAACCGAGCACGATTGGCAACGCTGGTGTTTGCTTCGCCGGGAATGACGTCAAACGGGGTAATCAGGTGGAAGTCAGCTTGCCCCCGCAGTTTAGTGGTGGTAGAGAACTGCTGGGCGCGTAGGGTAGCAGTCTCAGCTTCTAGGGCATCAACGCGACCGCGCAGGGTAGCCAGCTCAGCCTGAAACTCTCCTTGCAGGCGGCGGATGACGTCCAGGTCGTCGGGGTTGATGCCCGACTGAGCAATCAGGGTAGCAATAACGTCCAAGCAGGAGTTGAGACCCGCGGCAAACTCAAAACGGGTGAGGCTGCGCTGACCGCGGAAGGTGCGGTCGGGGTAGCCCTGAATACAACCGTAGTTCTCAACCAGGCTTTGCAGCGCCTGGAAGGCCCAGTCGGAAGGCAGCACATCGGTTAGTTCTGAGACGCTGGTGATTTGAGCCAGTTGAACAGTGTCTTGATCGAAGCTGACCTGGGGGGTAGCAGCGCCCGCCGCGATCGCAGAGCCAGCGACGGCAACAGCCGCACCCAGAGCAGCGGGCACAGCCAGCAAAGATTGCCAAAATAGCTTAGTCATGCAGTAATTTCTCCTCACACCTTGTAAGCAGGTTAAAAATTGAGCCTGTACCAGAGACAGCCTTGTCTCCGGCCTAATTTACATCGATGCCTAACCCGAAAAGAAACATCTGCGGCTACAAAGCGCGGCAGAGTTTCGTTCGTGCTGTCGTTGCATCACAAACAAGTTTATCCGAGCAGGTTTACGACCACATCAATGCAACATTATCTCTAAGCAGCAAGTCAATTAAGGCCGTATTAACTGGGTAGTGAGGCGATCGCAGCCGTGACGCCCTGAGATTGGCTCGCCTCTGGATGAAAGTCGTTCAGGCAGTGGGCCATGCCCATATGAATGGAATCAGCCCAAGGTGGAGATGGTCTGAGCCATGGCAAAATCTTTTTCCGTTAGCCCCCCAGCATCGTGGGTGGAGAGGCCAATGACCACGCGGTTGTAGGAAATTTGCAAATCGGGGTGGTGCCCAGCGGCCTCGGCGGGGGCGACTAGCTGGTTCACAAAGGCAACAGCGGTGACAAAATCTTTGAAGGTGCGGGTGCAGGTGATGGTTTTGCCGCTCAGGCTCCAGTCGGGGAGCTGGCTGAGTTTGGTTTGAATGTCGCGATCGCTGAGGAGGGTGGCCATAGTGGTGGAGAGACGAGCTACCCCCTCATCCTAGAGGGCCCTCATCTTAGAGGAACTGAGACTGGTTAGGCTGACGGCCTCTATTCCCCGTGCCGCGTTCTCTCTACCCCTTTCTCTCTACCTCTTTAAAAGCTATCCGCCCCTGCCAGGGGAAGAAAATCTTCCTAAGCAGGGGCGGTCTAGTTGGATCTTAGGTTGAACCTGACTGCCGGGAGGAACCCTATTCAGCCAGCTTCGAGAGCTTAGCTAGTTGCCGAAGCAACCAACACTGAAGCTAGAGCACAGCCCCGGCACACAGCCGGCTGATTTCAACCTGAAGACCCATACGTTTACTACTCTCTTGCATGGGCATCACCTCCTGAAATGCTAAACGGTAAAATCTGTAGAGCTAGCTGCCGTAACAGCGGCATTACTCGTAAGTTAGCACAATAATTTCTGGCTGTGGCAGAAATCGTAAGCTTTGTAGAGGTCTTGTCCAACAGCGTCAGACCTCAAGGCCATTCCAGAGTTAGTACCTATGCCCCAAACCTCCTCTTCCGTTCCCGATATCGCCCTAGATGAGTGCCTGCAAGCCTGGCTGCAAGAAGACATTGGCCGCGGTGACTGGACTACCACCGGGCTAGGGGCTCTCGGGCAGCAGCTGGGGCAGGCCCGTTGGGTCACTCGCGCTCCCGGTGTCATTGCCGGGCTGCCCTTTGCCCACCGTCTTTTTCAGCAGCTGGATGCCGACATCAGCTTTGAGCCGCTTGTCGCCGAAGGTGACCCCTGTGCCGCAAATACCACCGTTGCCAAGCTGAGCGGCACCCTGGCGGCCCTGCTGACCGGAGAACGGGTAGCGCTAAACTTGGTGATGCGCCTGAGCGGCATTGCCACCGCCACCCACCAGTATGTGGAACAGCTGGCCCACAGCCCCACGCAGTTTGTCGATACCCGCAAGACGACTCCTGGCCTGCGTCAGCTCGAAAAGTACGCCAGTCGGGTGGGCGGAGCCATTAATCACCGCATGGGTCTAGACGACGCAGTGATGATCAAAGACAACCACATCGCCGCTGCCGGGGGCATTCGGGCCGCGGTGGCTCAGATTCGGCCGGCCATCCCCTACCCCATGACGATCGAGGTCGAAACCAGCTCCCTTGATCAGGTAGACGAAGCGCTCAGCTGCCCAGTCGATATCATCATGCTCGACAACATGGCCCCGGAGATGATGAAGGTGGCCGTAGCCCGCATTCGCGAGCAAAAGCCAGCGATCAAAATTGAGGCCTCTGGCAACGTGACATTAGCAACTCTGGGGCCTATTGCCGCAACGGGAGTAGATTTCATCTCTAGCAGCGCCCCTATCACCCGGGCTCCGTGGCTAGATATTAGTATGCAAGTTGTGAGTTCTAAAGCGGTTTAACCCGAGGCAGCCCATGATTTTAACCACAGGCCCAAATGTTGACGGTCGCCAGGTCATTCAGTACTGCGGCATTGTGAATGGTGAGGCCATTCTGGGGGCAAATATTTTCAAAGACTTTTTTGCGGGCATTCGCGATGTGGTGGGCGGGCGATCGGGGGCCTACGAACATTCGCTGCGCCAGGCTCGCAATACGGCGATTAAAGAAATGATGCAGGCCGCCAAGGATCTGGGAGCCGACGCCATCATTGCCGTGGACATTGACTATGAATCGATTGAAATCAACAACGGCGGCAACATGCTAATGGTGGCCGTCAGCGGTACGGCGGTGCGGCTAGCCTAAGCGGTTTTTTGCCTAGGCAGCCAGTTCCTAAACCACGGCTTTGGATTCCCCCTAGAGGGGAGCTAAGGACGGGGCGTCTGACTCAGCTGTCGAGGGCGTGTTCTTTCAGGTCACTGAGAGCAACGTGCTCAATGGCGGCGGCGTGGGTGGCGTTGAGCACCACTGGGGGAGCGACGCCATCCTCTAGGGCTTCTTGCCAGCGAGCGGCGCACAAGCACCAGCGATCGCCTGGCTTGAGCCCCGGAAACTGAAAGGCGGGCACTGGGGTAGATAGGTCATTACCCTGGGCTTTGGTGTAGGCCAAAAACTCAGCGGTCATCTGGGCACACACCACGTGAACGCCCATGTCGCCTGCCCCGGTGCTACAGTAGCCGTCGCGATAAAAGCCAGTCATGGGCGCAGTGCAGCAGGGGACGAGGGGAGAACCCAAGACGTTGTTGGCAGTAGTCATGGGGAAGTCCTTTAGAGAAATACTGTGAGAGAAATCAATGGGGCAGATCTGGGTGCGCCTTTAATTTACCGCAAGACCTCGAACCCCGCTCGACAGCGATCGCTCCAAAAAAGAGGTGTCTTGACTGACACCTCTTTGTAAAAAGATAGGTTTGAGGGTTAGGAAAGTCGGGTCGGTGCTGCCCCAGTGAACTCTAAGCGTTGATGGTGGTGACGGGGTCAACGCCAACGGCGTCATCGGCTTTGCTAGCGGCCGAGGGCTTGCGCTTTTTGAGATACTCCATGGCGATTTGAGACATCTCGGTGACCAGCAGAGTGGTCAGCAGACCATCGTCAATCCAGCCAATAATGGGCAAAAAGTCAGGAGCAATATCGATGGGAGAAACCAGATAAATCAGAGTTCCCAACACCAAAATCCAGCGGTATTTTGTGTTGCGCAGCGTTGCTTTATACCAGTTATAGAAGTAGCCGATCGCGTTGTTCATTGAGCCATCCACCTGAACGTGATACTTACCATGATGGGCAAAAAAACGGTGGTTTCACAGTGTAGAAAACTGATCTAAACCGGTGGGGAACCGCACTAAAGCAGCTTGACCAGAGTCAAGCCGGGTTTTAGAAGACCGCACCCAGAGGGCTCGACCCCAAGTGCTAGACTACAAAGGCAAAATGACAGAAATGCGCGGTTCTATGGCCGTACAACCAAGACGTTCTCCAGGCCCATCCGAGGGGGCGGCCGCCATTGAGGTGCCTATCAGCATTGCGCCCATGATGGATCGCACCGATCGCCACTACCGCTATTTCATGCGGCAGATTACCCGGCGCACGCTGTTGTATACCGAAATGGTGACGGCCCAGGCCATTGTGTACGGCGATCGCGACCACCTGCTGGGCTTTACCCCCAGCGAATCGCCCCTGGTGCTGCAGGTGGGGGGCGACGACCCGGCCATGCTGGCCACCGCCGCCCGTGCCGCCGCCGAGTTTGGCTACGACGCCATCAACCTCAACGTGGGCTGCCCCAGCGATCGCGTTCGCAGCGGCAACTTTGGGGCCTGCCTGATGACCCAGCCCGAGCGGGTCGCCGAGGGCATCGCGGCGATGATGGCCGCCAGCCCCCTGCCCGTCAGCGTTAAGCACCGCATCGGCGTAGACGAGCTCGATCGCTATGAAGACATGGTAAATTTCGTCGGTACCGTCGCCCAAACCGGCTGTCGCCACTTTACCGTTCACGCCCGCAAGGCTTGGCTCCAGGGGCTTAGCCCCAAGGACAACCGCACCGTGCCGCCCCTGCGCTACGGCGATGTGCACCGTCTCAAACAGGACTTTCCCCACCTGTGGATTGAGATCAACGGCGGCTTTACGGACCTGGCCTCGGTGGCTGACCAACTCACCCAAGTAGATGGAGTCATGATCGGGCGCGCCGCCTACGACCACCCCTACCAATTCTCAACGGTGGATCAGCGGTTTTTGGGCGCAGACGAGGCTGTTCTGAGCCGTCAGCAAGTGGTCGAAGTTATGCTGCCCTACATCGACCACTGGGTGCGCCAGGGGCTCAAACTCAACAAAATTACTCGCCACTTGCTGATGCTGTTCGCCGGTCAGCCGGGTAGCCGTCTGTGGAAGCAAATTTTGACTGAGGCCTCGTGCAGACCCGGAGCCGGGGTTGAGGTAGTGCAGCAGGCCCTGGCGGCGGTGCAGCACCAGGGCAAGATTCAAGACCAGCTAGGGAGCCTCGGTCAGCCCGTCGGAGCCCGTCCCTAAGGGCGCAGGTGCCCAGGTAAAGGGGTAAACGTACTCATCGGTGGCGGTTAGGGCGGCAAACTGCGAACCGTCGGGGCGCACCCGGTGCAGTACCTGGGTTCCCATCAGGTCGTTGGGGGGGGTAGCGGTGAATGCGATCCAGTCGCCCGTGGGCGACCACTGACTCTCCAAAACGTTTTGCAGGGGCTGGGTGGTAAGGGCGGTAAACTCCTGGTTGACCAAATTGAGCCGAAACAAGGTCTGCTGCCCCGCCTGCGCCCCGGCGGCCAAGACCAGCTGCTGACTGTTGGGAGCCCAGCTGAGGGCATCGTAGAAGCCGGGCCGGGTGAGAGCCTGGGTTTCTCCGGTGTTGACGTTGACCAGGGCAACCACTTCCTGGTTGCTAAAGGGTGGGTTAAAGGGCTGGTAGAAGGCAATGTAGCGGCCGTCGGGAGACCACATCACCCGGCTGCGGTAGATCTGAAAGTTGGGGTTGGGGGTGAGAACGCGGCGATCGCCGCCATCGGCCCCCACCACATTGAGCCGCTGAAATGGGTAGCTACCCTCATAAAAGGCCAACCGAGTACCGTCGGGAGACCAGGCCAGGGGGCTGCCGGCAGCGCCGTAGGTGCCAGGGGTTTGGGTA
>DASQNN010000218.1:0-3604 GCA_035644955.1 Nodosilinea sp.
CTTTCAGTGGGGCTGGAACTTTGCCGATCGCCTCGCCTTTGTCGAAGTGGTGGCTGGCAGCCAGCCCCTCGATGCCCCAATGGACGAGGTCTACGAGGTGTTTGGCATTGCCAAAGACAAGATCACTACCCTCGAAGACTACATGCAGGAGTACTTCAGCCGCATTATGAAAAAGCTGAAGGAACTCGACTACGACAGCGACAAAGCCAGCAAGAAAAAACTGCCATTTTAGACTGCCGTTGAACCGCTGGCGCGACCGGTGAGGTAGGGGTAAGTTTTAAGGAATCGGTTTCAGATTTTAGGTTTCAGATTTTGAGGGGCGTTGCTGGATAGATGGATGGATCAAAACTGCAACGTCTCTCGTGGGAGCAAACGGCCGTTTGCCCGTACCCAAATTCACGCTTCAGTTTAGTAACACCTAGCGGGGTTGCTGGTCGGCCGACGGAGCATCTAACAAACCGGCGTCTCGCATCAGCCGGGGCCAGAGCAGCAGGAAAAAGCCCATCCACACCCCAATGGGCAGCGCCACCAGACCGGTGAGCCAAACCCGATGCAGCAGTAGCCAGCTGCCACCCACGATCGCAACCCCCGTCAGCACAATCGACCAGGGCTGGCACCACCAGGGCTTGAGCTGCCAGGCGCTAGTGATGGCCGGGGGGGCAGTTGCCGGATCAGTCATGGGATGATTGGGCTTGACAGCGATCGCACATTCCCCGCACCGTCACCTCATAGCTCTCGATCTGCCAGCGGGGGCTGAGGGTTTGCAGGTTGAGGCTAGACAGGGTTTCCCAGGGAATATCGGCGATCGCCCCGCAGGATTGACAGCGGAAGTGGTGGTGGGGGCCGACGTTGGCGTCGTAGCGGCAAACCCCTTCTTCAAGCAGCACTTCGCGGACGAGGTTGGCACCGCGCAGCGCTTGCAGCGAGCTATAGACCGTGGCCTGGGACGAGGTTGGGGCGTCCTGGTTGAGGTCACTGAGAATGTCGTCGGCGGTGGGGTGGTCGCAGCGGCCCAGCAGGTTGGCATACACGGCAAAGCGCTGGGGGGTGACCCGTAACCCCCGAGACTTGAGCGTAGTAACGATTTGGTCGGTTTGGGACGACATTGCTAGCCGGCTCCGGCACTTGACACAACGGTGGGTCCAGCGAAAACGAATCGCGGCTGGACATATCACGATAACCTACTGCTACTAGATTAGCATTCTCATCTAGGAATAGGTTTAGGTTTACAAAAGATACAACTTTTGAGTTATTATACTTATTGAAGATTTCTTAACTTAGAATTATTCTGAGTTGAGCAGCGATCGCTGGAAACGCAGTTAACTTGTTGTCGAACTACGAAAGAGGTAATTTATGGTTGCTATGCTTGCTACTGGACGTGTACCTGACGTCGTCTTTAAGACCCGCGTGCGGGACGAGTCTGTGGGCGGGTCTAACCCCTACCGCTGGCAGGACGTGACCACCAGCGATCTGTTCGCTGGCAAGAAAGTCATTGTGTTCTCTCTGCCCGGTGCGTTCACCCCCACCTGTTCTTCTAACCACCTGCCCCGCTACGAAGAGCTCTACGAAGAGTTCAAGGCCCACGGTGTTGATGCCATCATCTGCGTTTCTGTAAACGACGCGTTTGTGATGTTCCAGTGGGGCCAAAAGGTTGGCGCTAACAACGTCTTCCTGCTGCCCGACGGCAACGCTGAATTTACCCGCAAAATGGGCATGCTGGTTGACAAGTCCAACCTGGGCTTTGGTATGCGCTCTTGGCGCTACTCCATGCTCGTCAACGACAGCACGATCGAAAAGATCTTTGTTGAGTCCGACTTTGGCGACAACTGCCCCATCGACCCCTTCGAGGTCTCTGATGCCGACACCATGATGGCTTACATCAAGGGTACCGAGTCTGCCGGTGTGTCTGAGCCTCGTCTGGCCTTTGTAGGCTAATGGCCCTTAACTCACCCTCGGTGAGTGTAGGCAAAGGGGAGTTGTGCCAACCCCCCTTTGCCTTTTTAGATCGGGCGTGCCCCATAGATGCTGAACGAGCGCCACTGGCAGGGAAATGGGAAAATTATCTCTGACAGTTGCAGACTCATCTAAATCAGGCAGCGTTACGATCTAAGCAAGCGTCCTACCTAAGCTTTTGTCCTCAAGGTTCTGACAACTCCCCATTCGGGTTTGTCAACGCTCCTAGCGGGGGGAGATGGCCCTATCCATCCCCGCTGCTGGGGCTTTGTTGCAGTCCTCTCAATGTCTTGCCGCTATGAAACTCTCCCGCAAAAATCTACACGAACGCACCGATCAGGTTTACGACGCCATTGTTGTCGGTGGCGGCATGGGAGGGTTGTCGGCGGCTATTTATCTGGCCCGCTATGGCCTCAAGTGCCTGGTGATCGAAAAGGGCAAGGGGCGATCGCTGTGGATGCAGGAGGTGCGCAATGTCGTCGGAGTTGACCCCGACACCCCCGGACGCGAAATGCTCAACCACGGTGTTCAGCAGGCGGTCGATTGGGGGGCAGACTACCTCCGGGGCTACGTCGAAAACGTAATCGATGAGGGCGACAATCTAGCGGTGCAGGTCAAAGTGGGTAAGACCGACAGTATTTTCCCGGTCTTTCGCGCCAAATACCTAATTGCGGCCTCCGGCGTCATCGACGTGCTGCCCCAGCTCAACGATATGCAGAATGTCTACGACTACGCGGGCTTTACCCTGCACGTCTGCATGATCTGCGACGGCTTCGATATGTGGGACCAAAAAGCGGTGCTGATTGCTGCCAAAGAGTCACAAATCAACGCCGCCTTTGTGCTGGATTGGTTTACACCCTACATCTCAGTGCTTACCCATGGTCTCTGCACCGTCGGTGATGAAATGCGGGCTAAGCTAGCTGACTACGGCTACCCCCTCTACGAAGCGCCGATCGCTAAGTTTCTCGGCGAGCACCACAAGATGAGCGGTGTAGAACTGACCGATGGCACCGTCATCGAGGCCACTACCGGCCTGATCAACATGGGTTCGATTTACCACAACCACTACCTCAAGGGCATTCATAACCTGGAGTGGGATGGCGAGAATCTGGTCACGAATAATATGTGCCAAACCACCCACGATCGCATCTTTGCGATTGGCGACCTAAAGCAGGGCATCAACCAGGTAACGGTCGCCATAGCCGACGGTACCCTGGCCGCCACCCAAATCTGGCGCACCATTCGCCGCGCCAGCCCCCCCCGCAAGTGGGAAGAAAATTTGGTCAAAGAAGCGATCACAAAAGAAGCGATCGCATTCTAGGCCGTTTTCACCCATTTAATTTGCCCCCACCTTCCGCCCCTTTCCTGCCAGGAGAGGGGCGGTTAATTTATCGGTGCAAAGTCTGTGTGGGTCAGCATACTGGGTGCGATGTTACAGAATCCTGACGAGTCAGTGCTATAAATTCCTTTACTACAGGTTTGGGAACGAGCGCATGGAAGCAGTAAACGGCTACTTAAGAGCACTGGTAACGCCGCATCTGGCCAGCCGCGCTGTACGAGTGGCCTTTGTGATTGGCACGCTACTTTTTGCCATCAACCACGGCGCGGCGGTGCGATCGCGCACTATGACCCAGGCGCGATGGATCTCAGC
>DASQNN010000219.1:0-11045 GCA_035644955.1 Nodosilinea sp.
TAACAGCCTCCAGCGTGAGAGCGGTTAGCTGCACCCATGACCATAGCCCCGCTGCTAACCTTGCAGTGGTACAAAAACTTGCGCCACAAACGGTTATTCGTGCCAACCTATGGGCTTATTAAAGAAAGCCGATTGGGAGACACGGTATCGCTATGGTTCAGCAGCAACAGGCCATCTACCAACTTCTACATCCCCTAGGAAAGCCCGGAGGGCGATGGCGCTACGTGCCCTGGGTGACTCTGGGTAGTTTACTGTTGCTTTGCCCTGCTGCTCTGGCCCAGGGGGCCACCACCGCTGACCTGCAGGTGGCCCTGGATACGGTGTGGGTCTTGGTAGCTGGGTTTCTAGTGTTTTTTATGAACGCTGGGTTTTGCATGCTCGAAACCGGCTTTTGCCGCAGCAAAAACGCCGTCAACCTGTTAGCCAAAAACCTGATTGTGTTTGGCCTCTCGACTCTGGCCTTTTGGGTGGTCGGCTTTGGCCTTATGTTTGGCGACGGCAACCCTCTGTTTGGCTTTTCGGGCTTTTTGCTGCAGGGGGCCGACAACAGCCCTGCCACCAACGAGGCCTACCGGGGTACCTTCACCGCCCTCAACTGGGCTGGGGTACCGCTGAACGCCAAGTTTTTCTTTCAGCTGGCCTTTGCGGGTACGGCAGCCACCATTGTCTCGGGGGCGGTAGCTGAGCGTATCAAGTTTCTGGCCTTTTTTATCTTTAGCCTGCTGCTGGTGGGGATCTCTTACCCCATTACCGGCCACTGGATCTGGGGCAACGGTATGCTCTCTGGCCTGGGCTTTTACGACTTTGCTGGCTCTACGGTGGTGCATTCCGTAGGGGGGTGGGCCGCGCTGATTGGAGCCATTTTGCTGGGGCCACGGCGGGGGCGTTTCCAGGCTCGGTCGGTAGCAATGCCGGGACACAACCTCAGTATTTCAGCCCTGGGCTGTCTTATTCTCTGGCTGGGCTGGTTTGGCTTTAACCCCGGCTCAACCATGGCCGCCGATCCCTTTGCCATCAGCCACATTGTGGTCACCACCAACATTGCTGCCGCCTTGGGAGGACTGGCCGCCACCGTTACCTCCTGGATTTATCTCAGCAAGCCCGACCTGTCGATGATTATCAATGGGGTGCTGGCGGGGCTAGTGGCGGTGACGGCCTCCTGCGCCTACGTCAACCTGGGCAGCGCCGCGTTGATTGGCCTAGTGGCCGGGGTAATTGTGGTGTTCTCAGTTACCCTGCTCGATGCGCTCAGAATTGACGATCCGGTGGGGGCTGTTTCGGTGCATCTGGTCTGCGGCGTGTGGGGCACCATGGCCCTGGGCCTGTTTAGCGCCACCCCTGGCGTCTATCCCTGGTACGGCGAAGGCACTGGACCCCTGGCCGGTCTGTTTATGGGGGGCGGCATTCAGCAGCTGCTGGTGCAGCTGCTGGGGATTGCCGTCGTGGGGGCATTTACCGTCACCTTTAGCCTGGTGTGCTGGCTGGTGCTGCGGGCTACGGTGGGCATTCGCGTCAGCGAAGCCGAAGAAATCCAGGGCCTTGACCTGGGTGAGCACGCCATGGAGGCTTACCCCGAGTTTCAGGTGGGGCCGTAGGGGAAAGTGGGCTAGACGAAGTGGTAGGGGGGTAGGGGTTCACTGAGAATGAGAGCCCAGTGGGGGGCCTGCGATCGCCAGTCTTCGATCTGCTGGGGCAGGGTTTCGTCGGCTCGATCTACCAACACATAGACCCGCGCCTCTCCGGCAGGGCTTTCAGCTTCAATGCAGTCGGTGTAGAGGCTATAGAGGTGGTCGAGCACCTGGGCTAGTTCCTGCTGCTGCTGCTCTTGAGCGGCGGTTTGATCCTGAAGCCGCTGCTTTTTGGCCAAAAAGTAGTCGCGCCCGGTCAGGCCCTCGGCCAGGAGGGGCAGCTCCACCTCCTGGGCGATGAGCTTGAGCTGGTACTCGGTTTTTTGGGCCAGGGCTTTGAGCTTGGCGGCGTAGTCTGCTCCCTGACTCGCCAGGTGGGCCTTGAGGTGGTCAAGGGAGGCAATTTGGGTGCCAAAGCGCAGGGGCAGCAAAGGTGTGTGCTGAAACAGCTCGCAGATGACGCGATCGTGGCTCAGCACCGCGTTGAGCAAGCGAGGCTCGTCGGTCTGCAGGGCCTCTAGGTTGACATCGGTTTCGACCAGGGCGGCAATTCCATCCACCGCGATCAGCTGGGTTGGCTCAGCCAGCCCCAGGGGCAGGGGCAGCGGTTGTGGGGGTTGGGGGCAAATGCTGTAGAGGTAAATAGGCCCTGAAGTCAGCTCTGAAGACACGGTATCAAACGCCCTTTGAATGCGCCACAGTTCGTTCTCACTCTAGGCGATTTGGCTCGGGCTGCGGGGCTGCGCGCCGTAAAAATGGCACAAAACTTACGGCCTCAAGTATAGCTATAGTCACGTTGGTAAGGACACCGGGAAACCCTAATAACGTTCAAGCGTCCGGAGGTTCACCGGGGCAAGGTCTCAACCAGAATGGCCACAGCTGTACCGCTGAGGCGGTTGCAGGAAACCGTTCTAAACACCTAGGTCTACAGGGTAGTTTGCAGGGTAAAGCACCAGTCTAGGGTGAGCTGGCCTGGCTGACAGCCTGCCTCGGCATCTAGCTGGTGCAGGTGAATGGGTGTACCCTGGCGCAGGGTCGCGATCGCTGGGGTATAGGTGCTCAGATCGTGATCGATAAGGGCGGTTAGATCGGCCACGGTAAGGGGGGTGCCCCAGGGGGCAGCGGCGATATCTACGGCGGCATCGACCGACAGAGCCTGGGGCGTGGTGGGCAGCAGTCGGCCTCGGCTGAGATCGACAATCCAGCTGCGCTGGGCAGTGGTGAGCTGCATCAGCGGGCGCAGGTAGAGACTGCCCTGCTGCCAGCTCAGGCCCGGAGGCAATACCTGGGCAGAGACTCCGCCCATCAGCTGCATAACCCGTTCTGAACTTTGAGCCAGGTACCAGCGCAGGCGCGGCCATACGTCAGCCACCAGCACCGGTTCGTGCACAAAGGTGTGTTTAAACAGGCCGTTGGCCCCCTGCACCAGGTCGGTGGCGGCGTAGGCGAGCCGGTTGCAAAGTGCTTCGCTGTTCTCTTTATCCGCCTGACCCGTTTGACCTAGCTGAGGCAGATGCTGGGCGATCACCCGCTGGGCGCAGGTGCTCAAAAAGGTCTGAATCCAGCTTTCGTCGGTAAAGGTAAGCCAGTTGCCCAGTACTCCAGCGGTGGCATCATTCAGGCTTTCAGCCAGGGTATTGGCAAAGTCGTCGAGGGTAAACCCAGGAGCTGGGCTGGGCGGCAGGTAAATGGCCTCAGACCGGGCGGAGCCAACCTCCTCCACGGGCTGAGGTTGGCTCGGAGGCTCCATCTTAGCTAGGTGCAAGCGCAGGTGCAGGGTGGCGGGCTGCCAGGGCTGAAAGGGACGCAGGGCCTCAACGGGGCAGCCCTCACTTAGCAGGGCAGTCAACTCCGGCTGGGTGTAGCTGATCAGCTCGGCAACTTGCCCCAGCAGGTCGCCACAGAGCCAGGGCCGGCCGTCTAGGTCATTGTCTATCAGGCGAATATCAGTGGCCTCGGACAGGTATAGGGGCGGCACCGGGTCGGTTTGGGTGACCAGGTCGAGGGCGTAGCTAGTTTCCTCTAGGGCGAGCACCAGCACCGGCACCAGGCGCACAATGTGTACGCTTTCCTGAGCCCTAGGGCCAGACACCCGCGCCTGCACCCCTTCGATCAGGCGCATAATTTCGTAGCCGCCGCTGGCCAGCATCCACAGCAGGTGGGGCACCAGGGCCGTTACCGGCACCAGCGCCGGGGCAGGTGGGGTCGGCCCACTGACGGTTCTGAGCGCGTCCAGCAGTTCCCAGGTTTCTTCGCTGAGGTAGGGAGCCAGGTTCTCAGGGGTTTGGGGTAGATTGGTGGGCCAGCCGCCGGTGGGCGATCGCAGCGTCATGCTCTGCCCCACCAGTTGCCCCAGGGCCGCCGCCACCGCCGGACTGTGCGCCAGGGCCGACCGCTCGATGGCTAAGGGAACCAGGCGGCACACGGTGTTGCTAAGAGTAGCGGCCGTTGCGCCCGGCAGGGCAGCTGGCTCTGCCGGTAGCCAGGGAGTAAGCGATCGCACAGCGGATGAAACCATAGCAGCAGCCCACAGGGGAGGGAGGGATCTCCCTAGAGAGTGCCTATTTTTGGCGCAAAATCGACAGGCCGCTGCAAATCTATGGGTAGGGGAGGTAGGGGCACAGCATGCTGTACCCCTACCAGGCGACGTAGGGCAGTTGGGCGGCCGTGGCGCGAATGGCCTCGGCGTTGGCCACCAGCTGCCCGCAGGCATCCCAGGTGCCCGCCAAAAAGGCCTGGCGCACACCCTCAGGCATGGCTATGGTCTCGGTTCTCGCGCCAAAGGTCACCGTTTGCTCAACCAGGTCAAGGGTTACAGGGGCGGTAGGGTCGGCCTCTAGAGCTGCCTGCACCTGGCCCACCACAGCCGAGGTTGCCGTTAGACAGGGAATGCCGATCGCGACGCAGTTGCCAAAGAAAATTTCGGCAAAGCTCTCCCCCAGCACCGCTTGAATGCCCCAGCGGGCGATCGCCTGGGGGGCGTGCTCTCGCGATGAGCCACAGCCGAAGTTGCGGTTTACCACCAAAATCGTGGCGCCCTGGTACTGGGGCTGGTCAAAGGGATGGGTGCCCTCTAGGGCAGCCCGGTCGTCGGCAAATACCTGCTCACCAAGCCCATCGAAGGTTACGCACTTGAGAAACCGCGCCGGAATAATGCGATCGGTGTCGATATCGTTGCCCCGCAGGGCAATGCCGGTACCCGTAATCTGTTCTATCTGCGCCACTGCGATCGCTCCTTGCCCTTAAGCCTCTATCTCAACTCCACAGGCCATCCCGGTAGAGACGGCTGCTGATCAATAGTAGCGCCTGGAGTAGCGCCGGCTGTACCCGCACTACGACCGCCGCCTACCCCAGCTGGCGTCACCCTGGCTGGGAGCGCTGCGGCAGGGTAATCGGTAGATGAACTAACGGCTGAGAACCCTGGTTTTCCACCGCTAGGAGAGCAGCCATTAATCAAACCATAAACTTTGGTATCATCCCTGGTCATCGCCGAACTGGAGGAGTACCTTAATAGATAAGGAAGTGAATCACCTAACACACAAAACGATTTCTTCCCCATACAGATCGAATAGTTCAGTCCTGTTAAATAGGAGGTACGTTATCGATTTAACGTCTGAATCTATCTCGTCAAATACAGCAGCACTTTACTCGGTTGTTGATATTTCCTCGCTGTAGCTGATAGAGAGCTCTGTTGAGAAATGCCCAGAGACGCTATAAACCCCACGCGATGGTTTCTTCACGACGGCATTTAAACATCTCTAATTGATCACAACTTTCTTGAGGAAAACTCTCAAGCAATCAGTCAAAGTGCTGCTGTCTCCGCATTGTTTCAAAGACATTTTTTCGAAGCTAATTCAGCTTTGTTAATCTGTCTGGTTAGAGGCAAAAAACTACGTTCACGTTTCACATAGAACCCCCTGGTGGAGAGCTCCATCAGGGGGTTTGTTTTAGCGGGACAGGTATTGAACAGAGCTGGGGACGTTACCCGGCGACGCGATCGCCCTGGGGACCGTGGATGAGTTCTGAGAGTTCTGGCAGTACCCGATCGACCTGAGCCATTGGCAGGGGCTGCACCACCGACACTGGCTCTTCAATGGGTGCCGGGGCCATCATATCGCTGGGCAAAAAGATGCGGGCGCTAACCGCCAGCATGGCCACCGCAAAAATCAGCACAATCAGCAGGGGCGCAATATAAGACCGAAAGAACGACATAGGGCCAACGCGTGTGAAGGGATGTAACCGATGTTCTCATCTTACACGGAAGGGAGGGCGCAGGGTTTCAGGCCTAGGGCATAGCTTTGCACCGGCCCTGAACCTCACAGCTCAATCATCCAACCCTGGGCGTGGCATCGGCAGCACCGTCTTGCCCAGCCGCCGCAGACCGACCCAACCCGCTACGGCCACCAGCAGCCAAAACCAGCCGGTGAGGGGTTGGTAGAGCAAAAAGCCGCCCACTCCAAGCATGGCCCCCAGCAGCAGTAACAGGGCAGCTCCAGCCCGCAGCAAATCGTGACCCAGGGCCTGGGCGGGCCAGAGGCCGGTGCGCTGACGCTGGCGTTCCCAGCCGGGGCCACCGGGAAGTACCTTGCTGTAGAAGGCATCTAGGGTGTCGTCGTTTTCGGGGGCGGTGAGCAGCATTGCCGCGACCCAGATCACCGTAGTGATGGCGGTTGTTACCAGCAGGCGCAGGCCAAAGTCGTCGATGGTAAGAACTGGGACAACGCTGGTAACCAGACCCACAACGAACCCGGCCAGCATGGAGGCTAGCTCGGCGGCGGCGTTAATGCGCCACCAAAACCAGCGCAAAATGAGCACCAGCCCCGGCCCGGTGCCGATCGCAATCACCAGGCGAAACACCGTGGCTACATCCTGGGAGTAGAAGGCGGCGATCGCCCCCAGCCCCGTCACCACCACCGAGGCCAGTCGCCCGGCCAGCACCAGCTCGGCCGGGGGGGCGTTGGGTCTGATAAACCGAGCGTAAAGGTCGTTGGTGAGGTACGACGCGCCCCAGTTGATCAGCGTTGAAACCGTGCTCATAAAGGCGGCAATCAGCGAGGCCACCACCAGACCCAGCAGCACCGGGGGCAAAAAGTCGAGCATTAGCATGGGGTAGCCCAGCTCTCGGTCTTCCAGGTTGGGGTAGATCACCACCGCCGCCAGGGCCACCACCACCCAGGGCCAGGTGCGAATGATGTAATGCAGAATGTTGAAAAACCAGGCCGCTTTTTCGGCCTCGGCCTCATCTTTGGACGCGGCCAGCCGCTGAATAAACTCGCCGCCGCCGTCGCTGCGGCGAAAGGCCCACCACTGTAGGGTCACGTAGGCCAAAAAGGTGCTGACGGTAATGCCTGCGGTCTCGCTCCAGCGGTACCAGCCGCCCGGCGATCGCTCCAGGGGGACAAAGGCGAGCAAATCTGTGCCGCCGGTGGCTTTGACCTGCTCAATCAGGCTGCCCATGCCGCCTAGGTTGATTACCGCCGCCACGGCGACAATAATTGCCCCCAACAGCGCTAAAAAGAACTGAAAGAAATCGGTGGCCACCACCCCCCACAGCCCCGAAAAGCCAGCGTAGATTAGCACCAGCAGGCTGATTCCAATCACGCTCAGCAGCTTCAGGCCTTCGCCGGGCTCGATGCCCACCGACTGCCAGATTTGCAGGGCATCGATGACCTTGACCATGGCCAGCATGGCGTAGCCAATGCCAATGCAGTTGATCGGCACCGCAAACAAAAAGGCTTTGGTGCCCCGCAGCCAAGCCGCCGTGGCGCCGCCGTAGCGCAGCTCGGTCAGCTCGGCGTCGGTAATGATTTCAGAGCGCCGCCACAGCCGAGCAAAGACGTAGATCATCACCACGTGGGCAATGCCAAAGCTCCACCACTCCCAGTTGCCGGCAATGCCCCGGGTGCCGACCACCCCAGCAATGTACAGCGGCGTGTCGATGGAGAAGGTGGTGGCCGCCATGCTGGTGCCCGCTAGCCACCAGGGCAGCGATCGCCCCGACACGAAAAAATCCACCAGCCCGCCCGCTGCCCGGCGGGAAAGGTACAGGCCCAAAGCCAGGCTGAAGGCCATATAGACGGCCACAATGGCCCAGTCGATCCAAATCACAGCGGGGTACCCGTCAAACACCGATGCTATCTTGCCACAATCATCCGACCAGACAGCTATTTTGAGCGGGAGTGCCCTCGGCCAGCAGCGCCTCGATCTGGTGGACCGGCATGGGTTTGTAGAAGTAATAACCCTGACCGTAGCGGCAGCCGTTAGCCTGCAAAAACTCCAGCTGCTTTTTGGTTTCAATGCCCTCGGCTACGGGGTCGAGCTGGAGGCTCTCAGCCAGCGCCAAAATCGACTTCACCAGGGTGGGGTTTTCGGCCTCGGTACCCAGGTGGGTAACGAAGCTGCGATCGACCTTGAGGCCGCAAAACGGAAACCGCTGGAGATAGCTCAAGGACGAGTAGCCGGTGCCAAAGTCATCGACGCTGAGCCGAATGCCCTGGCGTCTAATTTGCTCCAGCACCGCCAGGTTGTAGTCCACATTTTCGATCAGCAGGCTTTCGGTAATTTCGAGGGTGAGGCTGTCGCTGGGCAAGCCCAGGTTGGTCAGCAGCTCAGTGAGGTCGGCGACCACATTGGTATCGTGCAGCTGCACCGCCGATAGGTTGACACTCAGGCCCATAGCTCGCACCGCCGGGAACCGCTGCCGCCACTGGCTGAACTGGGCGCAGGCGGTACGCAACACCCACCGCCCCAGGGGAATAATCAGCCCGGTTTCTTCGGCGATGGGGATAAACTCGGTCGGGGAAATCATGCCGTGCTGGCTGTGGGGCCAGCGAGCCAGCACCTCAAACCCCTTGATCTGACCATTGCTGAGGTTGACAATGGGCTGGTAGTGCAAAATCAGCTCCTGGTGTTCGATCGCCCGGCGCAGGGCGTCCTCCAGGTGCATTTCGCGCAGCACTTGCAGGTGCATTTGGGGATCAAACAGGGCGTAGCGACCCTTGCCGCTGGCCTTGGCTCGGTACATGGCGATGTCGGCATCGCGCAGCAGGTCGGCACCGGTTTGGTGTCGGGAGGTGCCGAGGGCAATGCCAATGCTGGCGCTAACAAACACATCGCGGTCTTTGAGGGCAAAGGGCTGGCGCAGCTCGGCCAGCAGCCGTTCGGCCACCTGAATCACCTGGTCGGCTGTGGCCAAGCCGTTGAGCAACACCACAAACTCGTCGCCACTCAGGCGCGCCGCCAGGTCTTTGGCGCGAGTGACGCTGCACAGCTTTCGGGCAATGGCCACCAGCAGCTCGTCGCCGACGTGGTGCCCCAGGCTGTCATTGATCACCTTAAACCGATCCAAGTCAATAAACAAAACCGCGCAGGGACGACCATGCTCCTGGGCCAGCTCTAGGGCAGTGTTGATTTGCCGCAGCAGCTGGGCCCGGTTGGGCAGGCCGGTGAGGGCATCGTGGTCGGCCTCGTACTTTAGCCGAGCCTGAATTTCAACCCTATCGGTGACATTGCGAGAGGTGGTTTGCAGCCCGATAACCCGCCCTTCGGGAGCAAAGATGGGTTTGGTCAGGGTCTCAAGCCAGATGTAGTCGCCGCTCTTGCGCCGAATGCGGTAGACGGCGGCGGCGGCATCGCCCTGCAAAGCCTGCTGGTGTGTCTTTTGATGCAGGCGATCGCAGTCCTCCGGGTGAAAGAACTGGTACGGATCTTGGCCCACCAGCTCGGCGGCGGTAAAGCCTAAAATTCCTTCACAGGAGGGGCTGACGTAGCTAAAGGTGCCATCGGGGGCATGCAGACAGACCAGATCGCTCATGTTGTCGGTGATCAGCCGCAGCTGAGCTTCCCGATCGCGCAGGGCCATCTCCGCTTCAATCTGATCGGTAATGTCGTTGACGGTAAACACCAGACTGACGATGTTGTCCTCAGCATCTTTAACCGGCGCACCGTTAACCGAGAGCGCCCGCCGTTGGCCATTGGGCCACTCGATGGCGTGGCGGATGTTATAGACCGGTTCGCCTGTGGTCAACACCAAATGGAAGGGCTGTAGCTCCTCGCGCCAGGGACCGCCATCGAGGTCGGTGGCCCGCCACTCGAAAGAGTTATAGGTGCGCTGGGTAAGGTCGCTAAGGGTAAGGCCCAGAATTTTTTCGGCCCGGCTGTTGGCGAACAAAATACGGCCGTCGGGAGACAGTACCGTAATGGCGGCAACGCTGGTGCTCATGACGCTGTCGAGCAGGTCACGCTCGGTTTGCAGGGCCAGATCGGCCGCTTTGCGATCGGTAACGTCGAGCAGCACCCCATCCCAAACTATGGTGCTGTCGGCCTGCCGTTCGGGCTTGGAGATGCCCTGAATCCACTTTTGGGTCTTATTGGGGTGCAGCGCGCGTCCCTGCCAGTGCCACGGCTCCAGGGTCTCCATTGACTGGGCGATGCTTCTCATCAAAGACGCGGCATCGTCTGGGTGCACAGTGTTCCAGGCCAGCTGAGCATTTGCCATCAGCATCTCTGGCTCGCAGCCAAAAATCTCCCTGCAGCCAGGGCTCACGTAGGTAAATGCTTCCTGGCCAGTAGTGGGGTTGTGCTCGTAGCGGTAGATCATGCCTGGCGAGTTAGCCGCCAGCCCCCTAAAGCGAGCCTCGCTGGCGCGGAGATCGATCTCTGTTTGCTTAACTTCGGTCACATCCTGGCTGACGACAACCAAAATCCAGCAGTCGTCGAGTTCGTCGCGGCGAGAGGTGTAATTTTGGGAAATATGTCGCCACGATCCGTCCTGGTGCTGAAACCGCACCTCAACGACAGCGGTTTTGGCCGCAAAGATGACCTCCTCCAGCAGGGGCTTGATGATCCTGTCTAAGTCCTCGGGATGGACCCGACTGCACCAGAGGTTAGGATCGGCAAAAAACTCGGCCTCCGAAAAGCCGTAAACCTGCCGATGTCCGGCAGAAAAGTAGTCGTAATGCCAGCTGCCGTCGGGTTTAACCCGCAGCTGCGCCAGCGCTACGCTGGCGTTGTCAAGAACTGCTCTCAGCTGGATTTCAGAGGCGCTGAGGGCCAGCTCTAGCTGCTTTTTAGCGGTGTTGTCGAAGGATACACCCACCAGGGTGTGGGGCCGCCCGGCGCGGTCGGTCAAAACCTTGCCCCGCGCCAACACCCAGCGAGCCGAGTTGGCTAGGGAACTGGCTTTGATGGGGTGCTCTAGGCTAAAGAATTCTGGCGTGGACAGGGCGGCTTGAAACGCCTCGTAAACCGCCTCAATGTGGTTGGCGGGAATGAAGGCATTGAGAAACTGATCGCGGCTGAGGGTCACGCCTTCAGCTAGGGCCCCAGGCTGAGTCAGGTCGCCGAACAGCCAGAGGGTTTCGGTGGCCAGGTCAATTTCCCAGTAGGTGAGGTTGGCGGCTTCGACTAGGGGGCGCA
>DASQNN010000220.1:0-3115 GCA_035644955.1 Nodosilinea sp.
CGGCTAACGCTACTTCAGCAGGGGCAGCCCAGTGGGAGGTGCAAAGGTGAGGCTAGCGGCGGTGATAGTGTCGGCCTGCACGCCCAGCAAAATGGCCTCGGTAGCCAACTGGCCCAGGGGGGTGGTGAGCTGCACATGGGTATCGGCCCCCACCTGCACAAAGTTTAAGAAGGGCAGCAGATCGCCACCGGCAAACAGCGGCTGGGCGGCAATCAGACTGAAGTCGAGGCGATCGCCCTCGGCGGGGTTAAAGTCGACAATAGTGTCGGGTTCCGGGATCACCGCCCAGTTGCCATTTACCAGCGGACCGTAGGCCCCTGGGCTGTTGAGCCGAAACACATCGGCACCAAGGCCGCCCACTAGGGTGTTGGCCCCGACCCCGCCGTAGAGAACGTCGTCGCCAGCCCCGCCCATCAGCAGGTCGTTACCCCCATCGCCTTCGAGTACGTCGTTGCCGTCGCCGCCGAACAGCCCATCGTCGCCCAGGCCTCCCACGAGGGTATCGTTGCCGAGGCCGCCAAAGGCCAGGTTGTAGCCCGCATTACCCAAAATCAGGTCGTCACCCCTAAACCCAAACAGGGCATTGTCGGCGGCGGTGCCAATCAAAAAGTTCTTGCCATTGGTGCCCTCGATTAGGGTAAAGGTGCGCGGCGGTTCTAAAATGCTCTCCCCAGGCTCGACTGTGGGCTCGATGGTGGGCTGGAAGGTAGCGATCGCCGTAAACAGCCCATTGAGCACCGTGGGAAAGAGGTCCACGGGCCTGGTAACAGCCGCTAGGGTACCCTCAGCCAGGTTGACCTGGTATAGCGTTTGGGGCCCCGTGCCCGTCTGACCATAGAAAAACACGGTGTCTACGTCCGCCAGCGTTGGCACCGCAGGCGGCGTGTCTGCTGCGAGGGCCGGGGCCGCAGCTTCCTCAACCTCGGTCACCCTATCAACTACTACCCTGGCTTTTGGGGCTGGCTTCGGCCGGGAGGCGGTTTTGGACGGGGGAACAAATTGGTCAGTCATAGCAACACAGAGACAACAGCGCGGTTTCGGGTCTGGACCACTGACATTAACCCAAGCGTTGGCAATGGGCCCCGTGGGAGGGCACCAGAGTCTATTACTAATTCTGGCGCTGTCGCCAAAACCCGGAAAATTTTGTGCGGTAGCGTTACTAACAATTTAAGCGATTTTTACCGCTGTCAAGATTACGTAAATCTGCAGGCAACTTAAGTTACATTGCCAAAAATTTACCCTATCCAACCCTCAAAGGAGCCACAAAACTGAGGCAGTGTCAACCCGTGAATGCCGCTGCCGGGAGCCGCGTTCACAGAGGGTCCACGTAGGGGAATCGCCCGGTCGGCCGCTGTGTTGTAGCCCCAGCCGGCCAAAAACAGCTCCACATGGCCCAAGTCGGGCTGCTGCTGTACCGCTTCCAAAGCTTTAACCCGGTCTTCCACAAACCAAATCACTTTCCCCGGTTGGGCGGTCTGAATCTGCCGCAGGGTCTCGTACTTGGGCCGTTTGACCTCTTTGCCCAAAATGCGATCGCCCGGCAGCGTCACCCCTCCCTGGGCGAGTAATTGCTGAATAAACCGCCCCTCTTTAGTAGAAATAATTACCAGCTCAGTGCCGCCATGGAGCGCTTGCTGTAAGCGGTCGATCACACCGGGGTAAAAGCGCTGGTAGCTCAGCCAGCCGTCCATATCCTGCTGAATCCAGCGATCGCGCACCCCATCCACCGCCTGGCCGATGGTGGCAGGCTCTACCCCCGCCTGGGCCAGCAGCTGGGGAACAAGCTCGGGCCAGCGATCGAGAATGTCGGCATCGGGCACCCCCGACACCAGCCCATAGAGCACCAGCGGCATCTCCCACCCCGTTTCCACCACCGGGCGCAGGGGGTAAAAGCGCTCAGCCAGACCCTCCGGCGGTGCCCCCGCCCCAGGCGCAAACACCTCGCCGTAGGCCCGCCACGCGGTCTGAAAATATTCCCGCAGCCCGTCGCAGACCACGCCATCAAAATCGAGCGCCAGAATATCGGGAGAAACCATTGGGGAATGGGAGTAGGGGTTTAAGGTGTCAGGTTTAAGGTATCAGGTGTCAGGTTTCAGGCGAACGGTTTACGGTTCATGGTTTTCAGGTTTCAGGTGTCGGGTTTAGACGGTGACTATCCAGGTGTTGCTGAATTGAAGCATGAATTTGGGTAGAGGCAAACGCCATTTGCCCCTACGAGAGACGTTGCCATTTTGATTCATGCCGTTCTAGCAACGCCACCCATCCACCCGTTCACCCGACCACCCATCTACTCCCCACCCGCCTGCTGGCGAATCAGCTGCTGCACCGCCGTCAACGCCCGGTTCAGCTCCGGTCCCCGGTAAGTGGGGTTTTTCTCAAAGGCCTGCTGCTCTTGCTCTAGCATCAGCACGTCTTCGCGCACCAGCCGCCGCAGCACAAAGCTAGCCGAGTTGGTAAAGGTGCGCTTTACGAACTGCCGCACCGCCAGCGGGGTTTTGTGCAGCCTCGGGAACCGCCCCAGGGACGTAAAGTGCAATAGGTAGGCGCGGGTATGGGTTTCGCTCACCGGGCAAAACAGGCAGTAAATCTTGAAGTCGTCCCCCAGGGTCGACATCCAGTGGGGGTAGTAGTAGTAAACATCCAGCGGCTCGGGGTGCAGCTGGCGCAGGGCCGGAAAGAGCAGCTGGCTGGCCGACCAGATTTTGTCGATGCGGTAGTAGCTCTCGGCGTCGTAGTGGGCGTGGACGCGGGACTGGTCGGCCTCTAACCCGGCTAGCACCGGGTTGGCCCACACCTGGGCACCGCCGTGCAGGTGGCCGTGGTACATGTCCATCAGGTTCTCGATTAAGAACGAGTAGTGGGCCTGCACGTCGATGGTGGTCAGTGAGCCAATGAAGTTGAGGTGTTCCCACTCAGGCACCCCCAGGGGAGCTACCTGCTCTGCCAGGGCCGCTTCACCGGGAAACAGCCAGATAAAGCCATCCTGTTCTTTGATCGGGTAGCGGCGCAGGGCGCAGGTGGGCAGCTTTTGCTGGGGTTCGAGGTAGGGCACGTGGGCGCAGGTGCCGTCGGGGGCAAACTGCCAGCCGTGGTAGGCGCAGGTAATGTTGTCGCC
>DASQNN010000221.1:0-8127 GCA_035644955.1 Nodosilinea sp.
ACAAACTGGATCACACAGGGGTTGCGGCTAGTGCCCAACCGCTCCAAGCTGGCCAGGGTAGTGTCCATGTCCCAGACTTCTACGGCATTGTGAAGCTGCTCCCAATTGCGATTATCCTGGCTGTTGGTGGAGACCTGAAGCTGGTGGCGATCGAGAATACGGTAGGCCAGCCAAAAGCTAGCGCTGAGAATAGCCGCCATGCCCAGAGAAATGAGACACCCAGCCAGGGGATTTCGCCGATTCAGCCCTCCTTGAACCTGCGGCGGCGGCTCGGCCGCCAGCCCGGTGTAGTACTCCACGAACGGGGGCATCTGGTCGAGAAACCAGACCTCAATGCCCTTGCCCTTGAGCTGCTCAGCAATTTCGTAGGTGAGTTCCTGGTCGGCGTCGGGGCTGAGCCCGGCAATGACCGGGCGCTGGTCAGAAAAATGCTGCTGGCGGGCCTGAATGATATCTACCGTGGCCCACAGGTCAGACGGCGTCAGGGTCTGGGGGCAAAAGATAGCGTAGAGGGGAGTGAGGAGGTCGACCGTACCACCGTCTGGGCAGGGTACCTGCTGGTGAACACTGTGGCCATAGTCTTCGAGCCAGCGCCCCAGCGCGGTCCGCAGATCCTCTGAACTGGCAAACTCTAGGGCAACGGTCACGGTCGGTTTAGGGTAGAAAGTAGTTTGTACGTACTGATTCTAGTCGACATTTGGCGTTAGGCGATGGCATCGTTAAGGTGAGTTCGCGGTCGCCAAGCTGCTCTGAAATAATAGAGCGATTCTTTCGAGAAGGGCCGTCATTTTGCCGGTTAGATTGACTGAATTGCAGATGCCGGGCCAAAGGCTATAGAATAAGATTAAGTAATGTAACTATTTTTTAAGGAAAAATTATTGCCTCTAAATTTAATTCTTTAAGCTCTTGCCTTATTAGACTGCTGCCAGGCTAGTGAGGATTGATTCTAAACCCAACCTGGGCTCTACGGTTCTCCCCACTGCGGAGTATTCGCCCCTATACGTAAAGTATTACTAAGCGGACCCCTGTCGTATCCCCACATCCCTGGGTTAGCCCTGGCTTCGGCCTTACCTACAGCCGTAGCCGCCTCTCACGCTAGAGCTTACTCAGTCGTCACTGGCAGTTCTGGTCTTTTCGTTGCTCCTCATAAAACTGGTACCGACTAACCACCATGTTTGAACATTTCACCAACACCGCCATTGCCGTCATTATGAAGGCCCAGGAAGAGGCCCGTCGGCTACGCCACAACTTCGTAGGCACCGAGCAGCTGCTGCTGGGGCTAATTAAAGAAGAAGCCACTCTGTCGGCCAAGGTGCTGGGGGAGTTTGGAGTCAATCTCAACGACGCTCGGGCTGAAGTCGAAGCTATTATCGGCCGGGGCAGTGGCAGTGTGCCACCCGAGATTCCCTTTACGCCCAAGGTCAAGCAGGTGTTTGAGCAGGCCTTTCAGGAGGCCCGCAAGGTAGACTCGCCCTACATTGAGCCGGCCCACCTGCTGCTGAGCCTGTGCCAAAACACCGAGAGTGTTGCCTACCGCGTGCTGACCAACCTGGGGGTAGACCCAGCCAAGGTGCGCACCCGCATTATTCAAGAGCTGGGCGAAGTAGCGGCTCTGCCCGCTGGTCGACGCGAGAGCGATCGCGATGGCTCCCGCAAGTCCGGCAAAATTTTGGCTGAGTTTGGCCAAGACCTCACCGCTCGGGCCGCTGCGGGCAAAATTGACCCCGTTGTGGGCCGCGCTAAAGAAATCGAGCGAGTCGTGCAAATTCTGGGTCGTCGCACCAAAAATAACCCCATTCTGGTGGGCGAGCCGGGGGTGGGCAAAACCGCGATCGCCGAAGGGCTGGCCCAGCGCATCGTCAACCAGGATGTACCCGAAGCTCTGATCACCAAGCGGGTGATTAGCCTGGACATGGGTTCGCTGGTGTCGGGCACCCGCTTCCGGGGCGACTTTGAAGAGCGCCTTACCCAGCTGGTAGCCGAAGTACGCGAAGACCCCGATGTGGTGTTGGTCATTGACGAAATTCACACGCTGATTGGGGCTGGCTCCCTAGAAGGCGGGCTGGATGCCGCCAACATGCTCAAGCCGGCTCTAGCCCGGGGCGAGATGCAGTGCATTGGGGCTACCACCCTCGACGAGTTTCGCAAATATATTGAGCGCGATGCCGCTCTGGAGCGCCGCTTTCAGCCGGTGATGGTAAGCCCCCCCTCGGTGGATGAAACCATTGAGATTTTGCAGGGGGTGCGCAGCCGCTACGAGCAGTTCCACCAGGTGAACTTTACCGATAAGGCGCTGGAAGCTGCCGCCAAGCTGTCTGACCGCTACATCAGCGATCGCCACCTGCCCGACAAAGCCATCGACCTGATTGATGAAGCCGGTTCCCAGGTGAAGCTGCGGTTTATGCCCAAGTACCCCTCCAAGGAACTCAAGCTACAGCTGCGCCAGGTCAACAAAGACCTCGACGAAGCGATTCAGCTACAGGAATTTGGCAAGGCCAAAACCCTGCGAGAGCAGCGCCAAGAGTTAACCCAACAGCTGCAGGCCGACATTCCCGAGTACGGCGAAGCAGAGGCTGGCAACCTGCAGCCCCAGCCCGTTGTGGATGAAGAAAATATCGCCGACATCGTGGCGGCCTGGACCGGCATTCCGGTCAATCGCATGACCGAGACCGAGGCCGTGCGCCTGATGCACCTGGAGGACGTGCTCCACGAGCGGGTGATTGGCCAGAACGAGGCTGTAATGGCTGCGGCCAAGGCTATTCGTCGGGCCCGCTCTGGCCTAGCCAGTGCCGATCGCCCCATTGCCAGCCTGGTGTTTTCTGGCCCCACCGGGGTCGGTAAAACCGAGCTGTCCAAGGCCCTGGCCGTGGCGCTGTTTGGCTCCGAAGAAGCCATGATCCGCCTCGATATGTCGGAGTTTATGGAAAGCCACACGGTGTCGAAGCTGATTGGCTCGCCTCCTGGATTCGTCGGCTATGACGAGGGCGGCCAACTCACTGAAGCGGTGCGTCGCCAGCCCTACAGCGTCATTTTGATGGATGAGATTGAAAAGGCGCACCCCGAGGTCTTTAACCTGCTCTTGCAGGTGCTCGACGACGGGGTGTTGACCGACTCGAAGGGGCGATCGGTGAGCTTTAAGAACACCCTGATCATCATGACCTCTAACATTGGGTCTCAGGTGATTGAGAAGGGCGGAGCTGGCCTCGGCTTTGACTTTGCCACCACCGATGCGGCCACCAGCCAATACCTCAACATCCGTAACCTGGTCAACGAGGAGATGAAGCAGTACTTCCGCCCGGAAATGCTGAATCGCATCGATGAGATTATCGTCTTCCGTCAGCTTACCCGCGACGAGGTGAATCAGATCGCCGACCTAATGCTGGAGCAGGTGAACAAGCGTCTGGCCGATCGCCAGATGGCGGTGACCTTCTCTGAGGCGTTTCGCGCTCGGCTGGCCAGCGAGGGCTACGACCAGCGCTACGGGGCTCGTCCCATGCGCCGCGCCATTGCCCGTTTGGTCGAAGACACCCTGGCCGAGGCCATTTTGGTCGGCACCCTGGAGGAGGGCGATCGCGCTCAGCTCGACATCGATGAGTCAGGGAATCCTACGGTTACCCCGGTACGCCAGCCGGCTCTGGTAGGATAACCGTAACGTTACCGCCCTTCCCTCCATGGTCAATCTGCCCCCCAACCAACCCAACCAGCCCAGCCAGCCTGCCCCCCGTCGCACCGGGGGCAGCTCTCCCCCAGGCGGTGGCAGTCAAATACGCGATTTGGACGAGCTGCTAGCCGTGGTGCTGGCGGTCTTAGGTATCGGCTCCGTTCTAGGGTGGAGCCTAACTCGCAACCCAGGGCTGCTGGCAGAGTCAGGCATCCTGCGGCGGTCCCCTGAGGATGCCGCTGCGGTAAGTCCCACTCCGGCGGAGCAGGCCGAAAGGTTTGAACCCCGCACCTTTGACCCGGCCGATCGCCCCGAGCGAGTGGTGCCCGACAACACCGTTAGATCCCCTGGCTGGGGCTCCGAAGACCAGCGGTCGCCGGTGATCATCCCCAGCGGGCCAGCCCCCACGCCAGCGGCCTCGACGGTTATCCCCAGCGGTCCGGCCCCTAGAGCGGCAGCCACCACTCAGACTGCTGACATTTCCGATGTGCCCACCACCCACTGGGCCTACCCCTTCATCAAATCCATGTTTGACCAGGGGTATCTACCCGATTTTCCCGACAGCGGCTTTCAGCCCGACCAGCCACTCACTCGGGCCGAACTGGCGGCTCTAATCAGCCAGGCCTTTGGCGATGCGCCGCGGGAAGGCTCGGTGCTCGCCTTTACCGATGTGCCCGACACTTACTGGGCGGCTCCGGCGATCGCCAATGCCGTAAACCAAAACTTCATGAACGGCTACCCTGAGGGGGACTTTCGCCCCGAGCAGGCGGTGCCCCGCTATGAAGTGCTGGTATCTCTTGTCACTGGCCTTAACCTCCCTGCGTCGCCCGCCCCTGAGCAAACCCTGCAATCGTTTGTGGATGCCGGTCCTGTGCCCGAGTGGGCCAGACCCAAGGTGGCCGCCGCCACCGAAAATGGCCTGGTGGTGAATCACCCCAGCCGCGACCAGCTCAAACCGGCCCAGGCTGCGACCCGCGCCGAGATTGTGGCGATGATTCACCAGGCGCTGGTGCAGCGCGGCGAACTGCCTGCGGTGAACTCGGAGTATGCGGTGCCGGGGTTCTAGCCATAACGCCAAAGCCAGCGATCGCACAAGGGTGGAGTGCAAGGTAGAGCCCTGCACTCCACCCTTGTGCAACCTTTTTTGTGCAACCTTTGTCTTCTCTTTTCGCTACGGCCCTAGTCGCGGTGATGCTCTATGCCATGATCCCACCGTCTGATAGACTGAGAAGTCGAGATGGGGAACGCTAAAACCCATTAAATATAGGCAGTTTGGAGGATTGATCCCGTGGAAAGTACCCTCGGTCTTGAGATTATTGAGGTTGTCGAACAGGCTGCGATCGCATCATCTCGGTGGATGGGCAAAGGCGAGAAAAATATTGCTGACCAAGTGGCGGTAGAAGCCATGCGGGAACGCATGAACAAAATTCACATGCGCGGTCGCATCGTGATTGGCGAGGGCGAGCGAGACGATGCTCCTATGCTCTACATCGGCGAAGAGGTGGGCATTTGCACCCAGCCCAACGCGACTGACTTCTGTAACCCCGACGAACTGCTGGAAATTGACATCGCCGTTGACCCCTGCGAAGGCACCAACCTGGTGGCCTACGGTCAGAACGGCTCGATGGCGGTGCTGGCGATCTCCGAAAAGGGCGGTCTGTTTGCCGCTCCCGACTTCTACATGAAGAAGCTGGCGGCTCCGGCCCAGGCCAAGGGCAAAGTCGACATCAATAAGTCGGCCACCGAAAACCTCAAGATTTTGGGCGAGTGCCTCGATCGCGGCATCGATGAGTTGGTGGTGGTGGTGATGAAGCGCGATCGCCACAACGACCTGATTAAAGAAATCCGCGATGCCGGTGCCCGCGTCAAGCTGATCGCCGACGGCGACGTCGGTGCTGCCATCTCCTGCGCCTTCTCCGGCACCAACACCCACGCCCTGATGGGCATTGGTGCGGCGCCTGAAGGGGTGATTAGCGCCGCCGCCATGCGCTGCCTGGGCGGTCACTTCCAGGGTCAGCTGATCTACGATCCGGCCGTGGTCAAGACCGGCCTGATTGGCGAAAGCAAAGAGGCCAACATCGCCCGCCTCAACGAAATGGGCATCACCGACATCGACAAAGTCTACGACGCTGACGAGCTGGCCTCCGGGGATACTGTGCTGTTTGCCGCCACCGGCATCACCCCCGGCGAACTGATGGAAGGAGTACGCTTCTTCCACGGCGGCATGCGTACCCAGTCCCTCGTGATCTCCAGCCAGTCGAAGACCGCTCGCTTTGTGGACACCATCCACATGGTTGACCAGCCCAAGTCTCTCCAACTGCACTAGGCAACCTTAGGCACAGCGGATTCTCGATTTGATCCCCCCTGCCCCCCTTTTTAAGGGGGGTAAGAGGCTGTGTTATACCAAATCAAAATCACACCCCCCGAGCCTCAAATGGCCAAACCGTAGGGGCGAATCGCATTCGCCCAGAGGTACCGGGGGTAAACCAATAGGATTTAGTATTACACCGCATGAATCTAGGGGATCTAGCCTTGCCAAATAAACACCGACGGGCGCAAAAAGCGTCTCAGAGTACGGGTTAAATTCGTTAGCCTAGAGATGCAGAGATCCTGCATCTCTTTTTTTAGCTGTGTTCACAGTTTTTGATGGACTTTTGTTGAGTTTCCTTGAGTCGAGCCCTATTTATCTCTAAGTTCAAACATATTGGCAATTGTGTACGCAGTAACCTTTGGCGCGGCCATTCCCCAGGCGACCTGGCCCCCGTAAAAGATCTGGCGACACCATAAATTAGGTGACTATTAAACGCGTGGAGGAAGAATGAATATCGCCGTAATTGGTCTGAGCCACAAAACCGCCCCGGTACAAATTCGCGAAAAACTAAGCATTCCGACGGCTCAGACAGGAGACGCGATCGCCCATCTCACCCATTGCCCCCACATCGACGAAGTCTCCATTCTCAGCACCTGCAACCGACTCGAAATTCACATCGTGACCGAGGCCACGGAGCAGGGCATTCGTGAGGTAACCCAGTTTCTCTCAGAGCACAGCGGTCTGCCCCTGCCCGAGCTGCGCCAGCACCTGTTCATTCTGCTGCACCAGGATGCCGTCAACCACCTGATGCGCGTCGCGGCGGGCCTCGACAGTCTAGTGCTGGGCGAAGGGCAAATTTTGGCCCAGGTCAAGCACGCCCACCAGCTGGCCCAGCAGCACAAAAGTATTGGCCGGGTGCTCGATCGCCTGCTGAAGCAGTCGCTCACCGCCGGCAAGCGCGTCCGCAGCGAGACCAGCATTGGCACCGGGGCCGTCTCCATCAGCTCCGCCGCGGTAGAACTGGCCCGCATGAAGGTGCCTCACCTGCACAGCTGCCACATCAGCATTCTAGGCGCGGGCAAAATGGCTCGCCTGCTGGTGCAGCACCTCATTTCTAAAGACTCCTCCTGCACCATCACCATTCTCAACCGCACCATCGATCGCGCCAACGAGCTGGCCAAGCAGTTTCCCGCCGCCAACATTCGCACCGGCACCCTCGACGCCATGATGGAAACGGTTCAGGCATGTGATGTGGTGTTTACCTGCACCTCCGCCACCGAGCCGCTGCTGCACCGCGAAAACCTGGAGCCGCTGGTGGAGGTCAGCCGCACCCTAATGCTGTTTGACATTGCGGTACCCCTGAACGTTCACACCAACGCCAACGAGCTGGCTAACGTCCACGCCTTTAACGTGGACGACCTCAAGGCTGTCGTGGCCCAAAACCAGGCCAGCCGCCGCCGCATGGCCATGGAGGCCCAGGTGCTGCTTGACCAGGAGGTCGAAAGCTTTATGGACTGGTGGCGATCGCTCGACACCGTGAGCACCATCAGCAGCCTGCGCAGCAAAGTCGAGACCATCCGCGAGCAGGAGCTAGAAAAGGCCCTCTCTCGCCTGGGCAGCGAGTTTGCTGAAAAGCACCAGGAAGTGATCGAAGCCCTGACGCGGGGTATCGTCAACAAGATTCTCCACGACCCCATGGTGCAGCTGCGCGCCCAGCGTGACATCGAGGCCCGCAAGCGCGCCATGCAGACCCTGCAGGTGCTCTTTGACCTAGAGACCGCCTCTAACGAGAAGTACAGCTAACGGGAACTGGGAAACCGGGTTTCTGGGCTAGATATCAATCACCAAGGCTACTAACTTAGAAACCGGGTTTCTCGCGCGTGAGGTGAGCCAGACCCCAGGGATTTTGAAAATCCCTGGGGTCTGTTGCGTAGGATAGGATTTAGGGGCAAGCTGCTTTCATTTGCTATGCCAACAGTTCTTAGCTCTACAACTGATCAGCGGGTAGCCTATGGCGATCGCACCTGGGCACAGTTCAAGCTGATCAAACAGGGCTTGGAAGACTGCCCTGGGGTGCGGCTGTTTTATTACAACCGCACGGTGGAGGTGCTGATGCCAGGGCGCGATCACGAGTTTTTTAAGTCGGTGATCGGAT
>DASQNN010000222.1:0-5046 GCA_035644955.1 Nodosilinea sp.
CTTGGCTTCGGCCAGACGCTCGATGTAACCCACTCGACCAATGGCGGCCAGCGGTGACTGGTTGGCCAGGTCTAAGCCGTTGAGGGTTTCTTCGAGGGTGAGGTTCAGGCCGTGCTTAAGCGCCCGCTGGCGCAGCACATCCCCCTGGTTTTGCAGGCGGGCCAGCTGCTTTTGGTCGGCTTCTTCGGGGGTTTTGGCCCCGTGCTGGTACGAAAAGGTGCCTATGTTCCACACCCGATTGCCGGGGTCGGTGTGTCCAAAGTAGGCCGGGTTAATGGCTCCGTTGGGGGTGCGGGTACCCTCGGCACTACCGACGGCCCAGGCCACCAACGAGTCAGAGTTACCTTCAAAAAGGCTGGGTAAGGGGTCAGCCGGCTGCTTGGGGGTCAGCAGTTTTGCCTGGGCCATGACTATGGCGGGCGAAGGCTCAACCTCAAAATCTAGAGCCAGCAGTTCGGGTTCTTTGTCCAGTTCTCTCTCCAGCTCTTTTGGCGGTTCCGGCGAGGGAACGGGCGCACTCACGGCAACCATGACTGGGGCCGTAGCTACAGGCGGGGCTGGGGGGAGCAGCGCGGTGGCGGAGGTGCTTTCGTTAAGAGCCACGGCTACCCCGCGTCGGTAAACGCCGGCCGGCAGCTGCTGGGGGGAGTGGTAGCGCATAGGCGGATTGGCGGCCCGAGCAGGAATGGGTAGGGGCATACTGCCGGAGTCGAAGTTGGAGTCGGAGTCTGCGTCGGGGGTGGGAACGGGGGTGGGAACATAGGCCACCGTTTCGGCCGCTGGAGCTGTGGCGGCCCACTGGGGTTGGGATAGCTCAAAGCTGAGAACACTGTCGTCGGCACGTACTGCTGAGGGGCTTAGGATCGCCAGCAGAGAGCTAGCGGCTAGCAGGTTGGGATGTAGCTTCATGGGGCAAGTGTAGGTTGCATCAGGGGTGGACACAGTGTGATGAAACGCGGACGACCGCTGGCCGCAGCTCATCAACGCGGGGGGCTAAAATCGCAGGGCGGGAAGCGGCTGATTGAGGGATTGCTCTAGGACGCGATCGGAGGGTTCGACAATGGCCCATGCTCCATCGGGCTGGCGGCGAAGGGTGGCAAAGTGAATCTGCCGCCCCCGCCCGATCGCCTCGCCGGCCTGCACCTTACCGAGCCGGGGCTGTCTGACTCCGCAGTAGCGAAACAGGTAGGCGGGCACCTCCGGCGTTGAGAAATAAACACAGTGAAATCCTTTGGCGGCCAGCTCGACCTGGCCGGCAAAGGGTGCCCTCAGGCGGGTGCCCTGGAGCTGCACCGATACGTCGCCCAGGCTGCCAGTCACTAGCTGTCCGGCCACGCGATCGCCCGACTCGATCTCCCACGACTGCTTCAGCACAATCTGCCGGGGTACGACCGGAGCCAGGCTGCCGCAGCCGCTTAGACCCATGAGCAGCAGGCTGAGCCCCAAGCTGAGGCTAAAGCGACTGAGCATCATCGGCGGCCACCCGGGTCGGAGGGCGGTAATATCCCGGACAAACTGCTGCGATCGCCCTAGCACCAAGCCGCCCATACTGGCCAGAGCGCTATTGAAACCGAAAGCGATAGCCAGCGTACTCGTCATTTTCGTACAGAATTACTAGTTGAACAGCGGGATCCCAGGCCATGGGATAGGCCTCTCGCTCGGAAACCACTCCAGAGCGCACCTGAAGTTGGGGCAGACTGCAGTAAGGTTCGGCCACGATCTTGCGCACGTTTTCCTTCGGGTCGCGCTCGGGCACTACCAGAAGCTGGGCCAACTGCTCCCGGCTAAGCTGAGCATTGCTCTGCACAATTTTTTCGCACCCCTGGGCCGTTTGGGGGCGAGCTGCCGACACCCAGCGACGAACCCCCTGACCATCAATGGCCAGCAGACCGATGGCCAGCATTAACCCCCCAGCGATAAATGGTTTGGCGGTAGCCAAAGTCACGCCGCCCCCAACCTGATGCATCGAAACCATAACCCGCCTCCTTAAAGCTTGGTGAAGAAATGGAAGGGCCTTGCGCAGGTCACCCTAGAGCTGACCGCCTACAATCAGCCCCACCACCAGCAAAGCCACCCGTAGGGCAGGGCCAAAGGCCAACTTAGGAGCCAGAGTGGCTCGGTAAAGCGCGTAGGCCGTTACTGCGGTAATAGCGGCCACCGCCAGCGACCACAGGGCCGGAAAAGCCGCTAAAAGTAAATTCAAAGCCAGGCGACCGATGACGCCGCCGCCAAACCACAGCACGCTGTCTACCAGCGAAAGCGATGCCCCCCTACTGAGTTGGCCAGAGGTAGGCCGCTGACCAAACATTGGTGGGGCTGCCTGAGGACTGGACTGCCGCATAACCCCTCGAACCGCATCTAAGCCCAAGCCCCAAACCGTGTGCCCCAGCCGCGTCACCAGCTGCAAAGGTTCCTGCACCAGGGCCAGCCCATCGGCTGCAAGGTCGCTCCAGATACTCCGACGGCGGGGAGCCACAGGGCCGTAGGTCGTGCGCAGGTGGCTGGCCAACTGGTTGGCATCCCCTGCCAATTGCCTGGGTTGTGCGGCTCCCGCATTGGGCACCGTGGGGTTGACGGTGCGGTAAGCCAACACAATGTTGCCCCAGGCATCTACCTCTGCCGAGGCAATCACCGCCCGCTTATAGTCGAGGTACGGGGGAGGCAAGGGCTGCCCCTGATCATCGGTAGGGGGAGAGACCTGAGCCAGATAAGCCTGAATCATCTGCATCTCTGCGATCGCCCGCTCCTGCTCGGCGGACAGATGATTGATTTTTTGAGCCATCGCGCTGAGCCGCTTTAGGTAAACCTCTGAGGACACCGCTGCGCCAGGGGTAGGGAAGTCGCCGTTGCCACCCAACCGCTCGGCCCGCCGCTGTAGTGTATTTACAGCGGCAGAATAGTCTGCCCCCGGCCGCGGCCCCGCCGCTGGCGGAGGCGTAGGCTCGGCCAGGGTTGGCCCACCGGCCCAGTCAACCTGGACGTTGGCATCGCTTTCGCCAAGGGTGTTGACCGTTTGAATAAGTTTGGTCTGAATGCTCTGTAAATCCACCGCGCAGTACCCCCACAGGAGAGCAAACATGAACATAAAGCTGCCATCCCAGGCTTTAACCACCCAGGCGCAACGCTAACCCCAGAACATCACCGAGGGAAGTTTCAAGGAAAGTGGTACAAGTGTATCATGACCAGGCCGAGTGCGTACTAAAAATGTACTAATTTACCCATGACTTTTTTCGTGGCTGCCTTTAAAGGCTTGCTCTGGACGCTTTGGTTGAGGGCGAAATTGGAGCGGTTGCCCCGGCCGCGTGAGGTGACCTAGGGGCTTTGTCTGTAGCGGCGGAGTGGTCCACAACGGGAAAACTTTTCGTAAAAAGCGCCGCCTCCACTGACATATATTGACTATGGCTGGGCAGGTGGGCACTGCCTACGCCGCTGAAATCGGCTGCATGAAAGTAATTGACCAGATCGATGCGCTCAAGGTGCTGCGCACCGACCCCGTAGACTACCTGGTGGTGCCTCGGGTGGTGGCCTGCTGCGTAATGCTGCCGGTGCTTACGGTACTGAGGCTGGTGGTAGAGATTGTGGGCGGGGCAGGGATAGCGTTTTTCCTGTACGAGATGCCGGTAGAACAGTTTTTTGACTCAGTGCGATCGCTGATGGTGCTCAACGACCTAATTGCCGTATTGATTAAGTCGGTGTTGTTTGGAGCGATTGTGGCCTTGGCAGGCTGCACCTGGGGGCTGACCACCACCTGTAGTCGTTCTGTGGGGCGGGCCGCCACCTCGGCGGTGGTCACCACCTGGGTGGGCTTATTTGTGGTCGACTTTTTTCTATCGCTGCTGCTGTTTGGCGGCCTTGGGGTGTCGCTGCACTAAATTGCCCGGTTCCATCACTGGGCAGATTTGCCCCTGCGATCGCTACTCTGACCCCGCCGGCAGGAGTTCAACTCCATAGTCCACATAGGTGGCATCGGGCATAATGGTGCCCACCAGGGACGCCTGGCTGAGGTCGGCCCCGGCCAGGTCGGCCCCCCGCAGGTCGGCTCCCCGCAGGTTGGCATGGCTGAGATTGGCCCCCCGCAGGTTAGCACTCTTTAAGTTGGCTCCCCGCAGGTCGCTGCCGGTTAGCACCGCTTCTTTTAAGCTGGCCCCTTGCAGATTGACGCCCACCAGCTGAGCGCCCGACAGCATGGCGCGGTTGAGCTGAGCGCCTGACAGGTCGGCCCGGAAAAAGTCGGTGCCAATCAGGTTGGCCCAGTTGAGTTTGCATTTGCGCAGGCAGCTGTGGGAGAACACGCCCCCTGGCATAAACGCCCCGGCCAGGTTTAAGCCTTGGAGGTTGCAGTCTACAAACTCCACAAAGGGTAATCGCATGCCCTCTAGGGATAGGTTGCGGAGGTCAAGGCCCTGAAACTGAAGCTGACCTCGGCTGTAGCTCTGGTTGATTAAATCAATGGAATAGCGACTGGGGGACGGCATAGGCAGCCTGGGTAGGAAGGCAAATGGTTGCGATCGCTGATCGGCGATCGCCTTGACACAGTAGATGATGAATGCGCCTACTTCAGATTCCTCAATCCCTTGCCATGCAAAGCATTGGCGCACAGCCCCTTGATTTAATCCTAAAAGTTTTAACCGGCTTTGCAGGCGGCGAAGGTTTAATGTTTGTATCTTTTAACACAAAAAAACTGAGCCGCCGAGAGGAGTGAACCCAGGACCAGTGGCGGGTTTAGGCAGGTAAAAGCAGCAACACTTACCATCCATAACTGGCCAGTGCAACTTAATTTGACATTTTGTTACATTCGGTTTACATTGTTTTACATAAGCGAAATGCGTCTGCAGGGATTGGGTGTCTGAACCTTGGTAAGCAGCGCGTTTTGCAGGTGTCACCGTCCTGAACCGGAGGTTCATACATGACTGCTCTATTAATTTCTCTTTTTGTAATTGGCTGGGTTGCCGCTGCGCTGATTGGTAGCCAGGCTTACTTTCGCGGTGAACAAACCAAGCCCATCCACGAGCGCAACTGGCGCTCCGACTCCTTTGACCAACTGGC
>DASQNN010000223.1:0-3882 GCA_035644955.1 Nodosilinea sp.
CAGGATCGCTTTACCACCCTGTGGAGCCAGCAGCCGGGGGGCGACTGGGCCGGGCCAGAACTGCCAATCTTTAACCCCAGCCCGCGACCGGGCAACTGCGTTTACCTGGTGTTTGAGCCGGGTCAACCCCTAGATGGGGCGGTGCTGGCTCTGACGGTGCGTGGTGAAGAGGCCACCCCCACGGGCATTAACCCCTCGGCCCCGCCTCGCCGCTGGGAAGCCTGGGACGGCAAAACCTGGTGCCCGGTGCTGCTGCGCGAAACCGACGACCAAACCCAGGGGTTTAGCTTTAGCGAGCTGGCTCGCCAGGGGGGCAACCCGGTGCAGGGGGCTGATATTTTGCTGCACCTGCCCCAGGTGTGGCCGGTGCAGCAGTTTGTCACTTACCAGGGGCGGTGGCTGCGCTGCGTGCACACGGAGCCGGAGCCGCTGCGCCCCCCCTACAGCCGATCGCCCCAAATCGTGGGTCTGGCCGTGCGGGCGTTGGGCGGTACAGTGACCGCCAGCCAGAGCGAGGCGGTACTGGACGAGGTGATTGGCGTCAGCGATGGCAACCCCGGTCAGAGCTTTCAGCTTCAGAGGGTGCCCGTGCTGGAGCGGCGACCCGAGGAGCGGCTAGAGGTGCTCAACCCCGACGGCACCCGCGAATTTTGGACAGAGGTGCGAGATTTTGCGGCCTCCACGGCGGCGGATCGCCACTACACCCTAGATGGGGTAACCGGTACCCTGCAGTTTGGCCCGCTGGTGCGGGAGCCGATGCACCTAAAAACCCAGACCCTGAACCGGTTGCGTAACCAAACCCAGGGGCACAACGACCAGTCGCGCAATGACCGGGGGGTGGCCCCGCTGCCCCCCGGCCTACTAGAGCCTGAGGAGCTGCGATCGGAGCGCCAGTACGGGGCGGTGCCGCCGAGGGGCGCGACCCTGCGCATGGTGGCCTACCGCACCGGGGGCGGCCAGCGGGGCAATGTGCAGGCGGGTACGGTGACCATTCTCAAAACGGCGGTGCCCTACGTCACCCAGGTGATCAACCATGGCCCAGGCCGCCACGGGGCCGATGCCGAGGCTCTGGAGCAGGCCGTGCTGCGGGTGCCCCAGATCTTGCGCACCCGCGATCGCGCCGTCACCGCCGAGGACTTTGAATCCCTCACGCTCCAAGCCGTGCCTGGGGCGGTGGCCCGCGCCCGTTGCCTAGAGGCCACTGCTGACTGTCCGGGGCTGGTGCGGCTGCTGGTGGTGCCCCACTCCCCCAGCGATGCCCTCACCGACCAGGGTCTGCACCCCGAAGACCTCCAGCTAGGGGCCCCTTTGCAGGAGCAGATCTTGGGCTTTTTGCGCGATCGCAAACTGCTTGGCATTCAGGTCGGCCTGCAAGCGCCCAGCTACATCGGCGTCACGGTACAAACCGAAGTCACCCTAGAGCCCGAATACCAGCAGCCCCACCTGCGTGACGCCACCCTGGCCCACCTGCGCGCCACCCTCTGCCGCTTTCTGCATCCCGTAGTGGGTGGCCCCGACCAGACCGGCTGGCCCTTTGGCCGCCCCGTCTACACCTCCGACATCGTGCGAGTACTGCAAAAACTGCCCCAGGTACGCTACCTCGGAGCCGTGCAGCTTTACGAAATTCGCCCCCTGGGCAACGGTCGCTGGGAACGCTACCCCGAACCTCAGGCCGTAATCGAACCCGGCCCCCAGGGCCTGATCTGCTCCTGGGCCAGTGGCCACCGCGCCAGCCACACCTTTACCCTCATGCCCGGCTAGGGCGGCGGCTTAGTAAGTTTCCCCAATGGTGGGCACTGCCCACCCTACGTCGCTACCTGGCTACCATCCACCCCCTACCCCTTACCCGCCCACCCCCTACCCCCTACCCCCCATGCCCCTCAGCCTCAGCCTCACCCCCATGCAGACCCCGGTCGCCCCGCTCCAACCCCAGCGGGCAGGGCACCTGCTAGCCGAGGTCGTGGGCCAGGATGAACCCAGTTGTCCCCAATTGCCCCTTTACCCCGGCGAGCCCAGCGAACTGGTGGTGCAGCTAGAGAATCAGGGCGATCGCCCCCTCGACCTCCAACTGCAGATCGAAGGGGAGTTTCCCCACCGCTGGTGCTACCTGGCCCTGGAAACCCGCTGCCTGGAGCCCGGCCAGCGCACGCAGGCGGTACTCTACTTCCTTGCCCCCCAGGATTTTTTCGAGCAACCGTCGTTCTCTGGCGGTGCCGAACCGATCGACTACCCCGGTCGGGTCTACGTTACCGGCAGACCCGCCGAGGGCCAACCAGTGACCGAACTGGTGCCCTTTAGCCTGCATGTGCGGCCCCGCAGCCTGTATTTGGACTACCTGCCCGGCGTTTTTGGCGAAATTGACTTTATGGGGCGGCTGCTGGCTCTGTTTGAGCAGGCCTTTGAGCCGATTGTGCAAACCCTGGAGGCCATGTGGGCCCACCTCGACCCCCTCACCGCCCCCGAGGCTCTGTTGCCCTTCCTCGCTACCTGGGTGGCCTGGCCTGTGGACGTACCCTGGGGCAGCGATCGCCAGCGCCACCTGATTCGCAACGCCGTTACCCTCTACCGCTGGCGCGGCACCCGGCGCGGCCTGCAACAGTTTCTACACCTCTACACCGACCTGCCCCTCGACGACCACCACATCGAGATCATTGAGTACGAAGGCCGGGGCTTTGCCTTTGGCGACACCGCCCTCGGTACCACCACTCGCCTCGGTGGCGGCAAACCCTACCACTTCATCGTCCGCCTCCGCCCCACCCCCGACCACGACCTCGATAAGGATCTCATTCTCCGCATCATCGATCAAGAAAAACCCGCCTTCTGTACCTACGACCTCCTCATCGATCCACCGTCCTAAAGTTTTGAATTTTGAGTTTTGAATTTTAAGTTTTGAATTCAGTCCCCAACTCAAAACTCAACCTTCAAAACTCAAAACTCCTCCATTACCCCATTACCCCATTACCCCATCACCCCATCACCCCATCACCCCATCACCCCATCACCCCATCCACCCATGCTCCCCCCACCCCTCCCCTTCCAACGCCTCCGCCCCACCGACGGGCTCCTGATTCGCGCCGAACACTGGCAAAAGGCCCACGACTACCATCGCCAGCGGCAAAATCTGTACTTCCAGGCGCTGCACCAACCGGGAATTGTCAGCGGGCTGGGGGTGCACCCGATCGCAGCTCCGGTGGATGTGGCCATGGACTACCGCGATGGGCGGTGGGTGCAGGTGGAGCCGGGACTGGCGGTGGATCTGCACGGCAACCCGATTGTGGTGCCCGAGGCCATGCCCTACCGGATCTCGGTGAACCTGGCACCGGGCGGGGCGCTGACGGTGTATCTGGTGATCAGCTATGTAGACCCCGACGGGCTGCGGCACCCGGCGGATCGAGAATTTGTCACCGAGACCTTTCGGCTGGATGAGAAAACCAGCCCGCCCCTGCCCCACGAGCTAGAGCTGTGCCGCATTCGGCTTCTGGCTCCGGTGGAGGGGTTGGCACTGCCGGGGGATATGCTCGTTCCCCAGGACAATGAGCTGGATTTGGGGCATCGGCAGTGGGTAGCGCTGCGGCCCCAGGGTATGGTGCGGGTAGCCCAGGGGCTGACGGGGGATGCTAGCAGCGATCGCCACCACCCCAGCCTGCTGCACCTGATGGCCGCCACCCAAGCGCTCTACCCCAGCCTGCACGCCCTGCCCCAGGTGGATCAAGTTTCCCTTGGGGACGAGGCGACGCTGACAGATTACGACTTGATCTACCTGACCGGCCAGCAGCCTTTAAACCTGGATGAGGGCACCCAGCAGACCCTGCGCCACTACCTGGCCAACGGCGGCGTCCTGGTGGTCGATGCCCAGGCGGGCGGGGTGCCCCTGGCCAAAAG
>DASQNN010000224.1:0-10149 GCA_035644955.1 Nodosilinea sp.
GAGTAAAACTGCTTGCGGACCGAATCCACGCAATCTTGCAGGCTGGGCTTGGTGTGAAACACGCGGGTGTGGTTGGCCATGCGCAGCACGTCGCGTTCGGGGTCGATGCGCCAGTTGCCCTCGGCGTCCTGCTGCCAGAGGTTGTCCTTGGCGCTGGCGGCCAGTTCATCGTTGCTGTCGAACTGGCGCATACCGGCGCTGTTATGGGTGAGATAGCCGTCGCAGTAGAAGCAGTGGGTTTCCTCCACCTCAATGTCATAGGTCTGAATGGAGTTGTAGCTGCCAATGCCTCTCACCGTCACGGGCACATCCAAACTGACATCGGCCTCGGCCACGTAGCGCTCGTAGTTGGCATCGGTTTGGCGCGATCCTTCAAAGCCCATAGCCCGCATTTCGCTGTAGGTGTAGACCTCACGCATCAGCGTGCCGGGTACGGTAAACCCGTACATCTTCAGTCCCTGACGCAGCTCGCCTTTGACAGAATGGGGGGCAACCAGGCTGTTGTACTGACCTTTGAGCGCTGGAATAGTGAGATTGTACTTGACCTGCCAGGTCTCAACCTGCGGACGCACTAGGGTCAGCCGTCCGGCAATACCCAAACTCGATAGCACCGCCGCCACCTGCCGCGCAAAAGCCGGGTAAACCGTAGTCAGCAGATGGGGAGGCCGGTTGTTGACGGCCCCATCGCTATCGACTAAGCCTGCCAAATAAGCCGCTCGTACCTCTATCGACCCCTGCAAAATGAAGCTGGGAACCACGAGAGGCTGGCCGGGCTGCTTGATGTAGCGGTGAAAGTATTCGGCTAGGCGAATGGAAGAACAGACCGATTTAGCGGTGTTCTCTCCGGCTACGGTGCCATGGGTGGCGGTCAGGCCAAACTGGACGAGCGCCCGGTCCAGCTTCTGCTGAAGGCGAGTGGTGGTTTCGCCATCGGTGCCATTCATGGCCCATTCCACCCGACCGTAGGGCTTATCGTGCTTGTTGCGGCCCAGGGCCACGTAGCCATCCCCATGGGTATAGCCAATCAACCAGGCGACATCGGTGCTTAAAGCAGGAATGCTCAGGCTTTTAGCAGTGCGGCTTTGGTCGGGCCGGGTGGCGGTGAAATCTGAGGGCAAGGCTGTGGGCGATCCAGACAAAATTTGGGTGCTGTGCATGAGGCGATCGCCTGCCTCTAGCTGATCGACCCGTTTCCACTGCACCTGCCCCTTGGCATCGGCCAAAACAGCTACCCGGTGGTTCAGGGTTGCCCTGGGCAGGGGGCCATTGGTCTCAATCTCGTACACATCCTGAATGCCCTGGTCAAACTTGTTGACCACACGACGAAAGCCTAGGGGAGTTTGCACCTGGTCGCCCACCTGCACGTCCTGAATGGAAACCAGTCCCTTTGAGGTGTGCACCAGGGCATCTTCGGGCAGGCAGCGGCGGATGTTGCCGGCCACCACACAGGCGGCGGCTTCATCGATCAGCAGGCAGCACTCCACCGAGTTGAGCTGACGACCCAGGGCTTTGTTGAGAATGGTGGCGCAGCGATCGTAGAGCAGCGATAAACGCACGGGATTGGCCACGCCGCCGAAGCCCTTGAGCTTTTCGCCGGCGGGGCGCACGTCGCGCAGGTCAATGGTGACGGCGATGTCGCCCGTGAAGCGGTCGTCGGTGGAAAGCTCTAGCAGGGTTTCGTAGGACTTCACCCAGCCCTGGCGGCTGTCGCCGACGCGAATGGTGACCTGGTTGCCGTCGATGGTAACTTCGGTTTTTTCTTGCCGTTCAGCCACCGGGGTTTCGCCAATGTCGCCCGCCATGGTGACGGTGATGCGGTTGCGAATGGCGGGGATTTGGCTGATGTATTTGGGTTCTAGAATGGCCCCGGTGCCGCAGCCCATCATGGCCAAGTCCATCATCAGGCCAAAGGCGCGCCAGTCAACCACATCGGTGCTGGTGCAGTTGTAGGCTCCCGAGAAATTTTCGGGCTGCTTGCTCCAGGCGGTGCCGCCTACCCACAGCCAACGACCCGAGGGCAGCGCCTTGACCTGACGCTGCATGCGGTTGAGCAGGGCGGCTTCCTCAGGGGTAAGATTGCCCAGTTCGATCAGGCCAGCCAGGGTGCGATCGCACACCTGATCCCAGGTTTCGCGCTGGCCCTCGACCATCTCGCCTCGGCGGCTGTAGGTGCGGTAGAACACAGGAAACGCCGCCGGAGCTGCCTCAGGGAATGGCCCCTGCGAACGGGTACGGGGAAGTTCTTGAACCATGGGATCAGCCTTTTGCTAGCAAGAGAGGACGCAGACCAGCGCTTTGGCCAAACCCAGGGGTAGAAACTCGCATGAATCGGCAGATTCTAGCCCAAGTTCGGCAGAGTGCCCTAATGGTCGATTATCATAACGGATTATTCTCAGATGTAGCGTCTAGTCATGAACTTTCTGCAGTCGTAGCGCTAAATCTAGAAACACCCCTTCACTCCATAGAGTACGATGCCTGGCCCAGAATCTCAAGTTGTGTTGCAGATTCGGCTTCAGCTAAGAGTTTTTGGCATCATAAAATAAACGCCTTTAGGATCCATTTTTTAATAAATTAGGAGGGCCCCATGGAAAAAGTCTGCTGGGAGCAGTTTAAGCACCGTTACGAAGGCCCCGATGGCCAACTTAAGGCCTGGGCCGACTATCAGCGGGCCTACCAACAGTGGCGGCGATCGTGCCTGACCGATGCGGCTTCCCTAGGGCCAGGCCATCGCTAACGTCTTCTGCCCTTTAAGATAGAGACATTTGTCATCCTAGGGCGTTGCTATGGCGCAGACAATTGCAGCCCGAAAAGACAAACTCCACGACCTCAAAACAAAATTTGGTCTGTAACAGGTGTATGACGATGCCGCGTCCGACTTATTTTCCTTGCTCAACCGGGGTAACAATCTGTACTCTGTTTTGCGCTGCTTAAAACGGTTGAGAAGCTTGCTCGAGGTCTAATTCATCGACACCTCCAATTAAAAAAGATGGCCGAGAAACTTAAATCTCTCGGCCATCTTGTTAGGACTTCTCTAACGGGGTGCTAGAGCTAAATCTAGCTGACAGGCACCGCCACTGCTTCAGTTTCGGTAGCTGCGGCTGCCTTATCGGTGAGTTGCTTGGCTTCTAGGTAAGCCGCCAGTTGTTCCTCAATGTTCTGCCGCACAATTTGGCGGAAGTCGAGAAAGTGCTCGGCCTGGGCGCACACCGACACATAATTGGCCGCCACCGCCGGGTAGCGCCACAGCATAATTGCCAGGTTAATCCAAAAGCGCAGGCGAGTCTTGCGCAGCACGCCCTGCCGCCATACCACAATCAAAAAGGCGCGAATAGTAATCCAGTTGATGTCGGGGGCACCGGCGGAAGTCGTGCGGTTTTTGTAGTTGCGCTTTTGGGCCTCACCCAGCATTAAGAAGTGGCGGAAGGTGCGGTTGAGCACCGTCAGCGGGTCGTAGAGATCCCAGAACACCTGAATATATTCTTCGGTAATTTCTTCAATGGGCCGGGTGGGCACAAAGTTCATCAGAGTGGTCTGGTTGATGTCGGCACTCTTGCCCAGCAGGCGACCTTCTTTTTCGAGCCGGTGCCAGAGGGCGGTGTCGGGCAGGGCTTGCAGCATGCTCACCAGCGCGGTGGGGATGGCGGTTTGCTCAACGAATTCGTAAATGCGCCGCCCGGCCCCAGACTTTTCGCCGTCGAAGCCGACAATCAGCCCTGCCATCACCCGCAGCCCTGCCTGGGCAATGGAAACGACCGACTCCGAGAGGGGGTCGCGCATGTTCTGAAACTTTTTGGTCATATTCAGGCTGTCGTCGTCAGGGGTTTCGATGCCCAAAAAGACGGTGCCGAAGTTGCAGTCGACCATCATCTGCATCAGTTCTGGATCTTGGGCCAGGTCTACCGAGGCCTCGGTGGCAAAGGAGAAGGGATAGCCGTGCTCCTCCATCCAGGGTTTCATCGCCTTGAGCAGCAGCTTGACGTTGCGCTTGTTGCCGATAAAGTTGTCGTCGACCATAAAGATGCTGCGCCGCCAGCCCAGGTCGTAGAGGCACTGCAGCTCGGCCAATAGCTGCTCGGGAGCTTTGGTGCGGGGTTTGCGTCCGTAGAGCACAATGATGTCGCAGAACTCGCACTGAAAGGGGCAGCCCCGGGAGAACTGCACCGACATTTCGGCGTAGGCATCCATCTCCAGCAGGTCGTAGCGAGGTACCGGGGTGCTGGTAACGTCGGGCTTTTCGCCGCCGGAGCGGAAGGTGCCGCCCTGGTCGCCCCGCTCCACCGCCTCCACAAACATGGGCAGGGTGATCTCGCCTTCGTCCAAAATCAAAAAGTCGGCCCCGGCCGCTTCCGACTCGTGGGGCATGGAGGTGGGGTAGGGGCCACCGACTGCCACCAGCTTGCCGTAGCGCTTGGCCGTCTGAATAACATCTAAAAAGTCGACCCGATGGACAATCATCGCCGACACAATCACAATGTCGGCCCAGCGCCACTCGTCGTCGCGCACCTGCCGCACATTGCGATCGACTAGCTTGTAGTTCCAGCTCTGGGGTAAAATCGCCGCTACGGTCACTAGCCCTAGGGGGGGAAGCTGAGCCTTCAAACCAACCAGCTCCAAAGTTTTATCAAAAGACCAAAAGCTTTTCGGAAAACGTGGATAGACCAGAAGAATGTTCATAAAGACCGTATAGGTGTATTGGCCATGCTACGAGAGTTATCTAAAATAATCAAACGTAAAATTTGAAGATGTAATAGGCCCACAGTAACAAACCCCACAGGAAACCTTGCTGAGGCAACCTTCAAACCATAATCTTGCTGATTTTGCACCTATGTTGAAAGGTGGAGTTTTACCGGCTCAAAAAACTACCGACCCTAAGCGGGGCTTAAAGGCTGTTTGAGCGGAGATCGGTTGTCACTTTAGTTACCGACTGGTCTTTGCCACCTATTCAAATAAAGAGAGTAATCGGGCTCAAAGCCCTTTTATCGACGCTTGCGGCTTGCCGCTAAATGGGAGACTTTGGAGCGATCGCAACCTTCTGCTACCCAAGGCGGGAGGCTCAAAGCAAAGCATCAATCGACCAAGCTCAAGGCGCTCTCGATCACCGAAGGCAGTGACTGCCCGCGCCCTGCCCATCACACCTTGACCCTATGACGTTGCAAAGCAACTGTTGGTTCACCAAAGAGATAGGGGATCTGATCTAATGTCTGCTTCCCTTAGAAGCAGGCGGCGTTAACAACCGAGCGCAGTTATCGCAGTGACCACAGTGCCCTAGCCGCTGAGCCTCGGTGCGAAAGCCAAAGGCCACCAGCAGCCCCTGCCAGCGACAGTCACGGCTGTGGAGAAACTGGTGCATCTGCTGGCTTGCGAACGACTGCAACCCTAGAGGCTTTTGGGGATTTGCCGTGAGCTGATACTGAAACGGGCTCACCCACTCCAGTTGCCCCACGCTGTGCAGCCAGGACAGAGATATGGCCCCATGATCAAACCGCTGGCCAACGTCGCGCACGTCTCCACTGGGCGGAATTTGCCCCACCAGGCGCTGGGCCTTTTGCTGAAGCATCTGGGTTTGGGCCTCAAAGAACTTGGCCCGCTGGCGATCGCCCGGCTCCAGCCAGCCCGTGGGTTCGCTGACCAGGGTCAGCGCCTCAGCGGGGTTGCCATCGCGCCCAGCTCTCCCCACTTCCTGCACGTACTCGGTGATGGTGCAGGGAGCCTGGTAGTGAACCACCCAGCGGGTATTGGGCTTGTTGACGCCCATGCCAAAGGCCGAGGTGCAGACCACAAACTGAAGCTTGTCGGCCATCCAGTCGGCCTCCACCTGGCGGCGATCGCGGCTGCTCAGCCCGGCGTGGTAGGGCGCTACTCGATAGCGATCGCCCAACTGCTGGGCTAGCGCCTCGCTGTCTTTGCGAGTGCGCACGTAGACTAACCCCGCCTGGTTGGGGTGCTGCTGAAGGTAGCGCTTCAACCAGCCCTTGCGCTGACCCTCGCTGACCACAGCTTTCACCCGCAGATTTAAGTTGGGACGGTGGGGGTTAAGCCGCACTACCTGGGGCGACTGAAGCTGTAGCACCTCGCGCAGAACGGCTTGGGCCGCAGGATCGGCGGTGGCGGTAAAGGCGGCAATGGGTAGGGTGCTACCGGTGGGACGGCAATCTAGCAGAACTTTTCGCACCACCCCCAGGCGTCGATAGGCAGGACGAAAAGTCTCTCCCCACTGTACTAAGCAATGCGCTTCATCCAAAATTAGGCCGTTGAGCTGGAGTCGGGGTTGACACAGGCGCTCCCACACCGGCGGGCTGAGCAGGGTCTCAGGCGATAGATAGAGCAGCCGCAATTCCTGACGCTCTAGCGCCTGGAGAATGTTGCGCCGCTGGGGGGGCGGTACTTGACTGTGGAGGGTGGCGGCGGGCAGGTTTTTTTCGCGCAGCTCCTGCACCTGGTTTTCCATTAGCGCCACCAGGGGCGACACCACCAGGGTTAAACCCGACTGCAGCAGCGCCGGCAGCTGAAAGCAAACCGATTTACCGCCGCCAGTGGGCAGCACCACCAAAATATCTCGGTGGTCGAGCAGAGCCTGGACGATCGCATCCTGGGGCGGGCGAAAGTCGCTGTAGCCCCAAATCCGTTGAAACGCCTGCAGCACATCGCCCCAGGCCCTGGAAGGCTCTGCCATCGCTATCCCCTAAATCGTGCTCCCAGGGTGCCCAGGCCAGGACGCGGAGCATAAAAACTCAAGGGGATCGCTACCGATAGCGATCCCCTTGGGTCAAGTCGTTTAACTCAGCTTAGCCGTGGGTCAGCCCGTAGGCCTCCCGTTCCAACCTTAGTCCTCCAACCTTAGTCAAAGAAGAAGGGGAAGTTGTAGCCCACGCCCAGGGAAATGCCCATGGCAAAGCCGCTGGTAACCCGGAAGTTGCTAACGGCATTGAGGGTAAAGTTGCTGGCGATGGGAATATCAGCACCAGCGTTAAGCAGCAAACCCACATCGCCACTGGTGGGAATTTCAACCCCAATTCCGGCGTAGGGCTGAGCGAGAAAACCACCGTAGGAGATAGTGTTGAAGTTGTAGGTAACTGGAATGGTAAAGCCGGATCGATCGTTGGTGATGGTAGCCCCGGGCCGCACCGAGAAGCGAGGCCCTAAGGAAATTTTGCTGATGATGTTGAAGCCAAAGCTAGACACAGCACTATCGCCGCGATTGCCAACACCAATGTTACCGCCCACGCCGATGTAAGCCGGGCTAACAGCCGCGCCAGCAGGGGCACCTTGGGCCAGGTCAATGGAGTCGACGGCTTCAGGAGCCGCTTCAACGGTAGCGGCAAGCAGCGCTGACTCAATATCGGCAGCAGTAAAGGTGCCGGGGGCGGTGCTGGGAGCAGCCTCGGGCAGCGCCAACAGGCTGGCTTCGGTAGCGGGAACTTCTACAGTCTCGATCGCTTCTATGTTAATAGTCTCGGCGACAGAAGCCTTAGCAGCAGGGGCTTCTACCAGTTCGGCGATCGCCTCGGGGGCAGCGTCTAACTCGGTGAGGTGATTGTGGGCTAAGGCGGGAGTAGCCACACCAGCTGCTGCTGCCAGCCCCAGCGCCAGGGAAAATTGCTTGAGATACGCCATGATTTCGTTCACTCCTCAGATTTTAACAGTCAAGTTTCATCGGCTTGATGCCAACGATTCATCACATTCGAAACAGCGACGCCGTGGCCGTACCTGGGAAAATCGGGATTGAACTTTTCCTAGAGCCACGGGTGTACACACCACATTTTCCTTGGAAATTGGCTGAATTGTACCACCTTCGACTGAAGGACGAGGCTATGTTGACAACATTTTGCACCCACCTAAGATAGGCGCGACTCTACTGATAGGCAGATAAAAAATTTGAGTAAATAAAAATTTTAGGCAAATAATATTTGCGAACCAGTTGGTCGCTTTGGGGCCAAACTCAAGTTTGCCAAATTTGGGGTTTAAGCACTATCCCAGCGGAGCTGTACTGGCTGTAACCATATGCTGGGCAATCAGGCCGGCCAGTCGGGGAAGAATGTGGCGATTTTGGCTGTGCTCGCGACCTTCGGTAAACGCTACAAGCAGTCCGGGGGTGCCGTTGGGCAGTTCGAAGTAGGCGGCGTCGTGGCGCACCCGGCTGGTGTAGCCCGCCTTGGCGTACAGCCGGGTGCCGGGAGGTAAGCCTTCTCCCAAAAAGCCCGTAAACTGGTCTTCTTCGCCGGGTTCGGGCGGGGCGGCGGGCACAGTGCGCGCCATCAGGGAGAGCATGGTCTGCGATCGCGCCGCCGAAACCGCTACGCCGCCAGCAATGCTGTGGATCAGTCGAGCCACGGCAGCGGTGGTCAGACGGTTACGATTTTCGTAGTGCTCGCCCACAAACGCGCGCTCGCGGCCGTAGGGGCCGTCGCCCCAGGGCTTTTGGTTCAGATTCACCCCCGCCAGTTCAGGCCACTGAAGCGACTGAAAAAAGCGGTTGACAATATTGCGCTGGTGGCACCAGGTCTCAAAGGGGCCAGGGGGCAGTTCTGGGCCACTGGTGGTGCCGCTGAGCATGTCGACCACCAGGGCCGTGGCGTCGTTGCTAGAGTCCACAATCATGTCCTTCAGCGCCCGCTCCAGCTCCCCAGAAGGCGAGATCATGCCCTGCTCTAGCCACTCGTGGGCGGCAACCAGGTAAAACAGCTTCACCACACTGGCCGGGTAGATCAGCTCAACCCCCCGGTAGCTGGCTCCTCGGGGTCGGTGCTGCCAGAAGTCGGTGGCGCTGAGGGCACCGCCGGTATTGACGATATAGGGCGGGTCATAGACCACCCAAGTCACGGCAATTTGAGTCGGCGTCAACTCAAACTCGGCCCGCACTTGCTCTAACACCCCTTCTAGGGCCGTTTGCAGGTCACGATCAGGGGCAAAAAATGTTGTCATGGCCAGCGCTTGTGTTCTGGGTAACCGCTTGTCTATCAAATCATCCTTCACCATAGCGGGGTATAGGTGTGGGGTAGATAAGTGGATGGGTGGGTTCAAGATGGACTGGAGGTTAGCTGGTGCAGATTAAACGCCGTGAGGTGGGATTGACCGTAGACGACAGCCTGATGCGGCTCTACGTGGTAGAACCGGCGGGCTCTGGCCAGTACCCCGGCATTTTGTTCTATTCAGATATTTATCAGCTGGGGGGGCCGATCCGGCGGCTGGCCGATCGCCTGGCGGGGTACGGCTACGTGGTAGCGGCGCCAGAGATCTTTCACCGGCTAGTGCCCATCGGCACGGTGATCGAACCCGACGACCTAGGGCGACTGCGGGGTAACGATGCCGCCAGCCGCACTGCGATCGCCCACTACGACGCCGATACAACGGCGGCGCTGGACTGGCTTGGGGCCTGCCAAACCGTTGCCCCTGGGCAGATTGGCAGCCTGGGCTTTTGCATTGGCGGCCACCTGGCCTGCCGGGCAGCGCTGAATCCTGCGGTAAAAGCGGCCGTGTGCTGCTACCCCACCGGCATCCACAGCGGCAAACTGGGGCGCGATCGGGCCGACACCCTGGAGCGACTGGGCGAAATATCGGGCCAGCTGCTGCTGATCTTTGGGGATCAGGACCCCCACGTGCCCGCCGAGGGGCGCGACACCATTCTCAACGCCCTGACGACTGCGGGAATTGATCACAAAACCCTGATCTACCCGGCCAACCACACCTTCATGCGCGACGACGGCTACCGCTACGACCCCGCTGCCACTGACCGGGCCTGGGCTGAAATTGTGGCCTTCCTGGGGGCTGGTTTTGCCCCCGCCGTGCCGCCCAGTCCCCAGGCTTAAGTCCGCGGTCTATCTGCATTCTTGAGGGGGGCTGGGTATGCTAGGTCATGCCCAGGGGGCAGGCATTCTGTGCAAATCACAACTTTCCGCCCTATGCCTTGGGGTATACGGTTAGAGTAAGAGGTGTTTAGTCGGCTCACCCCCAACTCCCCCAAAGGTAGTTGCGGTGGGAGAAAAAGCGTCTCGCTTAGCCCGCCGGTTCAGCGGGCCAATTACCCCCACGCGCCTCAACCTACCCCACGACCAACTGCGCCCATTGCTTTCGTTCTTCCCCTTTGCCACGCTTGAGTAGGGTTCCTATGGCAACTCAGATCGACCGCAGCATGATCACCGCGCTGTCCCT
>DASQNN010000225.1:0-2666 GCA_035644955.1 Nodosilinea sp.
ACTGGTCTGAGGTGGGCGATCGCCTGCGTGACATCGTCTTTGACTTCCTTGACGAGCGCGGCTACCTGCCCAACCTGAAAGAGCGGCTGGTGTGCCACAGCTACATCACCCCCGACTACTTTGAAAACACTCTCGACGCCTACGCGGGCAATGCCTTTGGCCTCGAACCCCTGCTGGTGCAGTCGGCCTTTTTCCGGCCCCACAACCGCAGCGAAGACATCAACGGTCTGTACCTGGTCGGGGCCGGTACCCAGCCCGGCGCTGGCACCCCCAGCGTGATGATGTCGGCCAAGATGACGGCGCGGCTAGTGGCTGAAGATTACGGGGTAGATGCGGCGATCGTCGGCGGCAAGGCCAGCTCGGAACTCGCTTCCCAGACCGCGTAGGGTGGCTGGGCCTAACCAACCTCAAAATCGCCAATCCAAAACTCAAACTTGGTACGGCCAGTTCCGCTGCTGGCTCAAAATGAGGCGATAAATCACCGGTTTGCGGTCTACACTAGGCTAGCCAAAGCTATACGTACTGTGTGGGAGTAAGAGAGTCATGAAACGGCGAAAACTGCTGGGCTACGTAGGAGCAGGGGTAGGAACAACCCTGGGCCTGGGGGTGCTCAACCAGGCTCAGGCCCAGACCGCAGGCGTTACCATTCGCAGCCTGGGCCATACGGCCTTTCTTTTTACCGGCGGCGGGCGACGCATTTTGGTCAATCCCTTTCGCCGGGTCGGCTGCACGGCGGGCTTCCCCTCCCCGGCGGTGGCCGCCGACATTGTCATGATCAGCAGCCGCCTGTTTGACGAAGGCTACCTCAACGAACTGCCCGGTGAACCCCGCGTGCTCACCGACCCCGGCATTTACGACTTTGAGAATCTGCGGGTGCAGGGCATTCTTACTCCCCACGATCGCCAGGGCGGGCGACGCTTTGGCAACAACACCGTGTGGAAGTGGACCCAGGGCGGTGTCACCATCGTCCATATGGGCGGTGCCGCCGCACCCCTCAGAGTAGAGGAGCAAATTTTGCTGGGTCGCCCCGACGTTATGCTGGTGCCGGTGGGCGGTGGCCCCAAGGCCTACACCGCCGCTGAGGCCGTGCAGGCGGTGCAGGTGCTGCGCCCCAAGGTCGTAATTCCCACCCACTACCGGACCACCGTTGCCGGGGAAAGCTGTGACCTTGGCTCAGTGGATGAATTTTTGGCGCTGATGCCGGGTACGCCCGTAACCCGCGCCAGCGCCGGTTCTTTGGGGATACGTCCCAACGATTTGCCCAGCCAGGGAATGCGCATTCAGGTCTACCAGTACCCCAGGGCTTAGTCACTTTCCCCGAGACCGGGTTTCTGCGGTGAAAGCTGATATCCCTTAGCATTTACAAAAGAAACCCAGGCTCTCGCCACTACCTACCCAATTCCCCGCCGCCATGACCTCCTCCTACGCCCACCGTCGTCAGCGTGTAATGGACCTGATTGGTGGCGGCACGGCCGTCTTCGCCAGCGCCCCCCCGGCGGTGATGCACAACGACGTAGACTACCCCTTTCGCCAGGACAGCAACTTTTACTACCTAACGGGGTTCAACGAACCGGGCGCGGTGGCGGTGCTGGCCCCCCACCACGAGGAGCATAAATTTGTGCTGTTTGTACGGCCTAAGGATCCTGAAAAAGAGACCTGGTCGGGCTATCGGGTAGGGGTAGATCTGGCGAAGGAGCGTTTTGGGGCCGATCAGGTTTACCCCATTGCCGAACTCGATGAGCACCTGCCCAAGTACCTAGAAAAGGCCGATCGCCTCTACTACCACTTTGGCCACGACCAGGCCCTCAACAACACCGTGATGCGCCACTGGCAGCGGCTGCTGGCCACCTACTACAAGCGCGGCACCGGCCCGGTAGCGATTGAAGACGCCACCCTGATGATGCAGACCCTGCGGCGGGTGAAGTCTGAGGAAGAATTGGATCGGCTGCGGCGGGCGATCGCGATCGCCGCCAAGGCCCACAACCACGCCCTTGAAATCACGCGCCCCGGTCGCTTTGAGTACGAAATTCAGGCCGAGATGGAGCACATCTTTCGCCTAGAGGGGGCGATGGGGCCAGCCTACACCTCGATTGTGGCCTCAGGGGCCAACGCCTGCATTTTGCACTACGTCGAAAACAACTGCCAGATGCAGGACGGCGACCTGCTGCTAATCGACGCGGGCTGCGCCTACGACTACTACAACGCCGATATTACCCGCACCTTTCCGGTGGGCGGGCGCTTTAGCGACGAGCAGCGGATTTTGTACGAGCTGGTGTTGGAGGCGCAGCTGCGGGCGATCGCCGCCGTCAAACCCGGCGCCCCCTTCAACGAGTTCCACGATGCCGCCACCCGCACCATCACCGCAGGGCTGGTGGACTTGGGCCTGCTCCACGGCAGCATAGATACTTTAATCGAAGAGAAAAAGCACAAGGCCTTCTTTATGCACGGCACTGGCCATTTTCTCGGTTTAGATGTCCACGATGCGGGCATTTTACGCAACCCCGACAAAACTTGGAAACCCTTCGAAGTTGGCAATGTAGTGACCGTAGAACCGGGCATCTACATCTCGCCCACCTATGAACCGGTTGAAGGGCAGCCCCAGATTGACGATCGCTGGCGGGGCATTGGCATTCGCATCGAAGACGATGTGCTGGTGACTGAGAAAG
>DASQNN010000226.1:0-5914 GCA_035644955.1 Nodosilinea sp.
CTACGAGGAGGAGCTGGTGGGCTGCACGGTGACGGCGGTGAGGCCCTACGGCAAGGCCATGGTCACCTACTTCGACAACGGGCTGGGGGTCTACAGCCACAACCAGCTCTACGGCATTTGGGTGGTCTGCAAGCCCAATGCCGCTCCGGCGACCCGCCGCCAGCTGCGCTTTGCGGTGCACACCCCCACCCGGTGGGCGCTGCTCTACAGCGCCTCCGACATTCAGGTGCTACCCGCCGAGGCGGTGCCGGCCCACCCCTACATCGCCAAACTCGGCCCCGACACCCTCGATGCCGCCATCACCCCCCAGGCGGTGGCCGAACGTACCCTCAGCCCCCCCTTTCGCCGTCGCCAATTTGCCACCCTGCTGCTCGATCAGGGCTTTCTGGGCGGCATCGGCAACTACCTGCGCACCGAAATTCTCTACCTGGCGCGCATTCACCCTAGCCTGCGCCCCGTAGACTGTACCCCTGAGCAGATCGCCGCCTTTGCCGAGGCCGCCCTGGCCCTGCCCCAGCAGTCGTACCATCACCGGGGCATTACCAACGACCTGGCCCTGGCCGCCCACCTCAAGCAGACCGGCTACCGCCGCCGCGACTACCGCCACTGGGCCTTTGGCCGTCAGGGCCAGCCCTGCCACCGCTGCGGTGAGACTATTGCCAAATTGATGATCGGTGGACGGCGCTGCTATATTTGCCCACAGTGTCAGCGGTTAAACTAGGGTTATCTTTCTAGCGCGTTTAGCCATGTCTCCTGCCCAAGACCCAGCCATAGCGCTCTACTCAGAAGAATCGGTTACGTTTCCCCCGGGCAATCTCTACAGCGACGAGCCCCCTTTGGAAACTGACCTGCACCGCGACCAAATTGATTTGCTAATTCGTCTGCTGCGCTGGCACTGGCAAAACCGCCAAGATGTCTATGTTTCTGGCAACGTTACTATCTACTACAGCCCTAACCAGCGTAAATCACAGGATTTCAAGGGGCCTGACTTTTTTGTGGTTCTAAACAGCGACTCACAACCTCGTCGCAGCTGGGTGGTGTGGGACGAAGATGGTAAATACCCCAACGTGATTGTCGAGCTGCTGTCAGAATCTACCGCCGCCGTTGACCGAGGGTTGAAAAAGCAGCTTTACCAAGATATTTTTCGCACCCCAGAATATTTTTGGTTTGACCCAGAAAGCCTTGAATTCCAGGGTTTTGCCCTGCTGCGCGGCCACTATGCCGCGATCGCCCCAGATTCCCATGGTCGGCTGTGGAGCGAAGAGCTGGGCCTTTTTCTCGGCATCCACGAAAACCGACTCCGGTTTTTTGCCCCCGACGGCACATTGATTCTCAGCCCCGAAGAAACGGCCCAGGCTGAGCAACGGCGGGCCAATCGCCTGGCCGACAAGCTACGCAATCTGGGCATTGACCCTGATGAACCTTAGCCAAGTCATCAACCGCTAGTCACCGACAGCCCATCTAGCACCACCGAAGGGGTGTAGCAGGATCCGTTCCAGTCGCCGTCGCTGCCCAGTTCTACATTGTCTTTGAGGGCCGTGTAGATGTTGCCCGCCACCATGGTGTCTTTGACCCGACCCACCAGTTCGCCCCGGTGAATGCGGTAGCCCAGGTCGATATTCACCGAAAAATCGCCTGAGATACCCGGCCCGCCGCCTAAAATTTGGTCTACCAGCACGCCGTTGTCAATGCTGGCAATCAGCTCCTCTAGCGATTTTGTGCCCGGCTGCACCAGGGTGTTGTAGAGGCTGGGGGTGGGGTAGCTGCCCAGGCCGGGGCGAAAGCCGTTGCCGGTAGACCCAGCCCCCAGGGTGCGCCCCACGGCGCGATCGCAGTAAAACAGCGTCACCACCCCCTGATCGATAAACACCAGCCGCTGGGTGGGGGTGCCCTCATCGTCGAAGGGGCAGCTAAAGGGCCCCGCCTCCGGGTCTTGGCGCAGGGTAATGCGGGGGGAAGTCATCTGCTCACCCAGGGCATTGCTCCAGGGCGACGACCGCTCTACCACGCGCTTGCCGCTGAGGGCCGACTGTAGCGTGTCCCAAATCATGTCGGCGGCCTTGGCGGTAAAGATCACCGGCATGCGCCCCGTATCGACCTCCGCTGATTCCTCCGCCCAGGCCAGCCGCTGCAACACCTGGTCGGTCAGGGCATCGCCGTCGAGGCGATCACGCTGGGTTTGGCCGTCGCTCACGCTCAAAAAGTCGTCGCCCCGCACCCAGTCAGCCGACAGGTAGCTGCTCAGGGTGGCGTCACTGTAGCGGCAGTCCAGGCCTTTGGTATTGAGAATGCGGGTGGTTTCCACATCGCACTCGACATCGACGCCGCAGATCACCTCGGGGTAGGCGCTGCGAATGCGATCGATCATGCCCTGGCCCCACTCGATCAGCTGCTCCACCGGCACCTCCTGGCCCATGTCGGGGTAATGGCGGCTGCTGCCCTCCACCAGGTCGATGGTTTCGGGGTCGTTGAGGGCGCTGATGGCCAGGGCTTTATCAATAATGGCGTTTGGGTCAACGTTGCCGTAGGCCACCGCCAGCCCCGGTCGGCCATCGACCCACAGGCGCAGGGCGGTGCCCAGGGCCGCAGAGCTTTCCAGCTGCTTAAGACGGTTGGCTTCAAAGAATACGGGCCGCGATCGCGATCGCGACTGCAACACCTCCGCCGCTTCGGCACCGCGCTGTAGGGCCAGGTCAATGAGTTTCTCGGCCAGCAAATCGTCAGAAAGACCAGACACCATAGCAGTCCGTTAACGGGGGCGAACAGAGTTACTTCATCTTCCCGGATTGCGGTACCCCTGCAAAGGGCACAGGTTGAGATAGCGCGCCCAAGAAGCCCGCTTCACCCACGGGTTTCTTCAGGTTTTCTGGCTCTGGGGTCGCCTGTAAGCTCATTCAGCGGTAGAATAGCGAAGCCCCTTTGGAGAGGTGGCAGAGTGGTTGAATGCGGCAGTCTCGAAAACTGCTTTGGGGAGACCCAACGAGGGTTCGAATCCCTCCCTCTCCGTTCAAAGCATTGATCCATAATGGGTTCAGGGTTCACTCACCTGAGCTATTTTGACGCTGAGTGACGGTGATTAAGCCTAAAATTTGGGCGATTTTTGGGCAATTTCCATGAAATTGAGCCTTTGGTCGCCGATGTGAACGATCACCTAGAGCGGATTGCTATCCGAGTTAGGGGTAAAAAGCTGTCTTCCCGAGGAACCTTTCCCCCTAAACCCGGAGATAGTTGGGTTCGCCACCCTCGGTAACAGCACCTGTTGGAATAGCCCCAGCTCCGTAAAGTAGGCACTCAGCCGCGACCGCAGGATTGACGATGCGCCGCCGCTAATAATCACCTCGGTATTGAGCGCCGCGAGCTGAGGCATCACCTGGTCTTGCCAATAGGTCAGCACCGCCTGCCAGTAGGTGTCTAAACAGGCTGTCATCGGCTCACTGAAGTCGACCAATCGCCCCCGCGCCACTGAGAGCTGTTGGGGTTGGTTGAATGCGATCGTCGGACTTTAGCCGCTGCCGTCTTTACCAGGATTAGCGACTGGCTTCAAAGCGGAATTAGAGCGGGCCTTTTAGTGGCTTAAGTAGTCCTGCCTCTAAACTCGCCTCTCGAATGCAGAACACTTATACTATGCCGCTGAGCTATCGGCTCAGCCAATGCACGAAAACAAATGATCACCAACCTGCTGAATGTCGGCCAAAACTGTTCATTTCTTACTGTTATAGAAATCTTCCTCTGTTAGCTTCTCTGTGGACGTTCACTAGATCTCAGCAAGATACAAGGTGCTTGGGAAGTAAAGCGCTGTTTGAGATCTAAAAGAGCATGTGGTTTGTATTAGTTATGGTTTGCCTCATTTGAACATGAAAAGAACTTGAAAGAGTTGCATATGCCGAATCTATTTAGCCCTTACACCCTTAAAGATGTCACGCTTCGCAATCGCATCGTCATGTCGCCCATGACGATGTACCAATCCCAAAATGGCAAAATGGATGACTATCACGTCATGTACCTGGGTGCGCGTGCTGCCGGGGGCTTTGGCCTGATTTTTCCCGAACAATTGGCCATCTGCCCTGAAGGCAGAACTAGCATCAGCTGCGGTGGCATCTACGCCGATGACCAAATTGAGGGCTTGGCTCGGGTCACAGCCATGATCAAACGCATGGGAGGAGTAGCGGCCATCCAGCTTGGCCACACCGGACGCAAAGGAAGTCTGTTACGGCCTTGGGAGGGTGGTGCCCAGTTACCCCCTGATCATCCCGATGGCTGGCAAGTGGTAGGGCCTTCGCCTATCCCCTATGGTGGCACCATGCCCTATCCTGTTCATGAGTTGACCAAAGCAGAGATCCGGCAAATCTATCGCTACTATGCTAAAGCGGCTCAGCGTGCTTTGGAGGCCGGGTTCGAGTGGCTAGAGATGCACTTTGCCCACGGTTACTTGGGGGCGAGTTTCTTTTCTCCGCTGGCCAATCAGCGCACCGATGAGTATGGCGGTAGCGTCGATAATCGGCTGCGCTTTCACCTGGAAGCCTTAGATGCGGTGAGAGAAGTATGGCCCGAGCGGTTGCCGCTCACAATGCGCCTCGGCTCTGATGATCTTCACCCTGATGGCGTGCAGTTTGAAGACTCGGTATATGCCGTTGCCAAGATGAAAGAACATGGCCTTGATCTGGCTGATCTCAGCATTGGCTTTAACACCGACAATATGACATCACCTCCTTTCAATGAGTTTGGGTTCATGGTGGAGCGATGTGCCCGCGTTAGGCGAGAAGTCGGGATCCCAGTGGCCGCTAGCTGGAACCTAGGTCTACCCCAAGTAGCAGATCAGGTCATCCGCGAAGAAAAGATTGATTTGGTAATGTTGGGCAGACCTGCACTTGCCAATCCTCACTGGCCGGTCTGGGCTGCACGAGAGCTGGGGTGCGAAGATCCCTTCTCCCATGTACCTAACGACTGGGGCTGGTGGCTGAAAAACTTCCGGGGCAACGAAAATTGTATCGGCTGGCCCGCAATCACTGAGCCAGCTGTCGCAGAAGAGGGCAAGGCTGAGGAGCACAAGGAGTTGGTTAGGAACTGACGAATGAGGATATCCCACTTTGGCAAAAGAGGACTGTGCTCTAACCTCTGGCTCTGGCGCTGGCGTTGGTAAAGTGGCCAAAGCAGGGACAATAGAGGTGCTAACCAAAAGAGAATTCCATGCCCGGAACCCTGATTCGCCAAGTTATCTATGCTGCCCTGACTGTGATTGGCTTCATCTGGACGAACTACTACCTGGTACAGTTCACCATTGCCACCAAAGGGGAGTTCACCGCTACCAACCTGCTGAATTTTGACATCTCTACTTTTATCGATCAGGTTTGGGCTAACCCTGCCTCTAGCTTCATAGGGGTAGATGTGACAGTTGGGGCTTTGTGCGCGATTCTGCTGATCATCACAGAGGGGCGGCGGCTCAAGATGAAACTGTGGGGTCTCTACATCGCCTCTATCTTCCTGGTGTCCTTTGGGTTTGGCTTCCCGCTATTTCTGCTTGCCCGTGAGCAAAAGCTTGATGCGATCGCAGAAACGGCCCCATGCTCTGCTAAGATATAAAACTGCAAATGCAGCACGGGCGATTAGCTCAGTTGGTAGAGCGCCTGCCTTACAAGCAGGATGTCACTGGTTCGAGTCCAGTATCGCCCATACAGGAAACCCAAGCCCTCAGGCCTTTTCAGACGGTTGCTTCAGGCATCGCCAGAACTGACTGAGTGGGGCTGAACTAGAATAAACGGAGGCATTTCTAGATCAAATTTAGATCAGGAGCTAGCTCGCCATGGGACGAAAAGCGCTGACGGTGGCAGCGGCCAATCAACGGCTAGACGCGGCTCAGATGGGGTTGAGGCTCTACCAGCGCGGCGAGAAGCTGTCGCTGCGGGGCACCCTCCCA
>DASQNN010000227.1:0-2369 GCA_035644955.1 Nodosilinea sp.
GGGCAAGGTGGCCAACTTTGTGCTGCCCGATGGGCTAATTCTCGACTTGTTTGGGGCTCCCGACCTGGAGCCGCCCGACCCCGACCCCGATAAATCCTTCACCCGTGCCTACCACCTCGCCTTTGACATCGACCCGGCCCAGTTTGACCAGGCGTTGGCGGTGTTGGTGGCGAACCAGATCGACATTGCCCATGGCCCCGTCACCCGCCCCACCGGACGCGGCGTGTACTTCTACGACCCCGACGGCTTCATGGTCGAAATCCGCTGCGATTCGGTGGAGGGGTAGATACTGTTTCGAAATGGCTGTAGCAATAGGGGAGGGGGGAAAGTGGTGACTGGAGTGGGGTTTGATAGACTGGAGGCGCAAGCATAGGGAGCCTGCTCCAATGCTCAGAGATTCGTCGGTTGTCAGCATTTCATCCGAAGTTATGGGCGGTGCACTGGTGTTTGCCGGTACCCGTGTACCTGTGGAGACGTTCTTTGACTATCTCAAGGCGGGAGAGTCTGTTGACGATTTTTTAGAAGGGTTTCCCTCCGTCAGCAGAGAGCAAGTAGTTGGCTTGCTGGAGGAAGTCGGTAGGCAGCTCTTGAATACCGCCGCTTAGCATAAGACTAATTCTAGACGAGTGCATTGATCGCAGGCTCGCTAGGGATTTTGCTGGTTACGATATCAAAACGGTGCCCCAAATGGGTTGGGCGGGCATTAAGAACGGCCAGCTGCTGACTCTGGTAGCAGCTTCTTTCAGCATTTTTATTACGGTTGATCGCAACCTGGCGTTTCAGCAGAATTTGCCTCAATTTGATATTGCTGTGATTGTTTTGCAAGCCCGCTCCAACCGATTGGCTGATCTCAAGCCACTGGTTCCAAGAATTATGGTGGCTCTGCCAACCGCTCAAAAGGGCACAGCTACAACCATTGCTCTGTAGCCCCAGAGGATGGGCACTGTTCACCATTGGCCTCAGCAACCGGTGGTCAAAGACCAATCCTTACGGGACCGTTGAAAAAATGGGTGGAGCAGCGATCGCTCGCCACCCCACCCATATCCTTTTTACTGAGAATGAAACCATCGCTCAGCCCTACCAGAGGCAAGCTGCCAAGGGGTTTTGCCCGATCGCTGTCCAGTAACCGTTACTCACCGGACAGCAAGGCGTCCTATCGTACCAGCACCGGTTTCTCCACCTGGTAGGTGGCCAAAATGCGCTCGGCCATCTGGGGCGGAGTCAGCCCCAGCGCTGCCTTCGACTGGTCGGGGCTGGCATGATCCACCAGCACATCGGGCACGCCGATACGCAGCACCGAAGCCTGCACCTGGGCATCCATAATGGATTCCACCACGGCGGAGCCAAAGCCGCCCATTAGGCAGCCCTCTTCGAAGGTGACGACTTTGCCAATTTCCCGCGCCAGGGGCAAAATCAGCGCCTCGTCGAGGGGTTTGGCAAAGCGGGCATTGACCACGGTGGCCTCAATGCCGTGCTCGCTGAGGATTTCGGCGGTTTGCATGGCGGGGTAAACCATGGAGCCGTAGCCCAGCAGCAGCACGTCGTCGCCCTGGCGCAGCACCTCCGCTTCGCCAATGGGTAAAGGCTCCCAGCCCTCTTCCATCAGCGGGGCACCGTAGCCGCTGCCCCGGGGGTAGCGCATGGCGATCGCACCCTTGGTGTAGTCAATCCCCGTCACCATCATCCGCTGCATTTCGGCCTCGTCTTTGGGGGCCATCAGCACGATGTTGGGAATGCAGCGCAGGTAGGCGATGTCGTAGAGGCCCTGGTGGGTGGGGCCGTCGGCCCCGACAATGCCCGCCCGGTCGAGGCAGAAGAACACCGGCAGCTTTTGAATGCAGACGTCGTGGACAATCTGGTCAAAGCCGCGCTGCATAAAGGTGGAATAGATCGCGGCGACGGGGCGCATGCCCTCGCAGGCTAGGCCCGCCGCCAGAGTCACCGCGTGCTGCTCGGCGATGCCGACGTCGATGTACTGCTTGGGCAGGGCCTGCTGGAGCTTATCCAACCCAGTACCCGTGGCCATGGCGGCGGTGATGCCGACGATCTTGGGATTGTCTTCGGCCAGCTTGATCAAGGTTTCGGCAAACACCTTGGAATAGCTGGGGGGCTTGGGCTTGGTGGAGGGCATACCCTTGCCGGTGGAGAGGTTAAAGGGCGACTGGGCGTGGTAGCCGACCTGGTCTTTTTCGGCGATCGCATAGCCCTTGCCCTTGGTGGTCGCCACATGCACCAGCACCGGCCCGGTGTGCTTGTGGGCCTCTTTAAAGGTGGTGATCAGCTCTTGCAGGTTGTGGCCATCCACCGGCCCCATGTAGGTAAAGCCGAGTTCTTCAAACACGGCCCCCACCTTGGGCACCGCCAGCCGC
>DASQNN010000228.1:0-18041 GCA_035644955.1 Nodosilinea sp.
GCCCCCTACGGCCAAAAAGGCGCAGGGAAACAGCAAGATGCCGGACCAGCCGATAAACACAAAGCGATCGCGCTTTAGCCAGTCGTCAAGGACGTCGAACCATCCTCGCTGGGCTTGCGCGCGTCCCATTGCTATGGTCATACGCGAGTCTCCGTAACTATCTAACAACAATGTATATACACGGAAGATGATGGCGCTTACTCACAGCTAAAGATAGGCAACTGCCCAACGGTCAAGCCGACTATCCCTAGATTATGAGTAGTGTTTACTATTCTTTACCGTAGCTCTCATTATAGAGGGTATTTTAGGAGGGCGGATCTGAAAACCTAGATCCCTTTTAGGTTTCAGCGATTTTGGTAAGCATTTTTGCTTATCTCAGTAGCACCAGTTCAACCGCTTGCGAGCCAGCGTGTTTTCCCTGGATATTGCTCTAACGAGCCTCTGAGAAGTTCCTGAACCCTCTCAGACGGTTCTGTGGAAGTAGAACAGATAGCAGAACAGAGCTGTAATCGGATGTAGACCCTTTACACTTTATATATAGAAAGACGGGCTTCGGAAAAGCCGTCTGAGTCCTGACAATTTACTGAGTACTATTCGACTATGTTCACGATTGAGTTGATGTTGAAGCACACGCCCATGCCTCTCTCTGTACAGAAGAAAGAACAGAGCGACGCAGAGGCCCTCTACAACTCGCTAACAGAAGGTCTGCGCAGCGGTAGCGGGCAACTGGTTGAAGTTACCTGTGACCAGCAACCCCACAAGCGTATTAGCATTTTGGGCGGCGAAATTGCAGCCGTGCAGATCTTTGAAAAGAGCGGTACGGCTACCGCATCGGGTCGTCCTCCCGGGTTCTTTTCGCTCAGCAGCGATCAGTAGGTGATTTCTATAAGGAGCGTAAACCGGTGCCCAGCGACGTTGCTCTAGCCAAAGAGTCTGGGGCTATTAGGGTCAGCAATTTGCAGTTTCAATGGCCGTCTGGGCAGGCAGTGCTCCAGGGCTGCTCGCTTACCGTGCAGCCCGGCGAGTTTTGCATGCTGCTGGGAAACAACGGCAGTGGCAAGTCAACCCTGCTAAAGATCTTGGGAGGGCTACTGCAACCCCAAGCGGGAGAATGGTCGATCGAAAAGCCAGTGGGGTTTGTGTTTCAAAACCCCGATCACCAACTGGTGATGCCTACAGTAGGGGCTGATGTGGCTTTTGGGCTAGTCGATGAGCACCTTCCCCTAGCGGAAATTCGCAACCGTGTGGATGATGCCCTAGCCGCAATTAATTTGCTGGATTTGAAACGACGGCCCATCTATGCCCTGAGTGGGGGGCAAAAGCAGCGAGTTGCGATCGCAGGAGCCATTGCCCGCCATTGCCACGTGCTGCTGCTCGATGAACCCACCGCTCTGCTGGATCCCGATAGCCAAATCGATTTGGTAAAGCGGGTGCGAGATCTGGTCAAAGAGCGGGGGCTGACCGCTCTGTGGGTAACCCACAGACTGGTGGAACTCGATTACTGCGATCGCGCCTTTTTGCTGGAAGCAGGGCATGTGCTTGACGAAGGCAATCCTGACCGCCTCAAGCATCGCTTGCAAAACCAGCCCTAAAGTTTTTGATATGTTTTTCAGGCTCGGCTGTGCCGTGGTCTCTGGCGCGATTCAACCGCTACTAGATTCCCATGTAGGTGCCATCTAAAATTCTTGGTAGTATGGAGGCTTGAGTTATTTATTCGGGTTGTTATGGTTAAGCGTTCTCCCTTTGACAGCACTCAGGTTATGCGACGCACCGAAGACCTGATTCGGGCTGCCTCGAACCGCTATCGCATTACAGTGCAGGTGGCGAACCGAGCCCAGCGGCGACGCTTCGAAGACTTTGAGAATTACGAAGACCCGAAAATGAAACCTGTACTGCGGGCCATTATCGAAATGTCCGATGAGCTAACCCAGCCTGAGATCATCGGCGAATAGAACCTGCCCGTGTCTATGGGGAAGCGGTTTGTGAAAGAAGGTAGTGGGTGGCGGTTGGGCTGGGATGCTGCCGCCCCCTGTTACAAGGGGTTAATAGCCGGCCCAACCTGGGCTATGGAGCTAACCGAGGCCGAGTTCCATACCTTTCGACGACTGGTGGTTGAAATTAGCCAGACAATGCAGGCGATCGCGGCTGAACTGATGGAGGAAGAGCGTATTACCTGCGAGGCGGAGGCAGACGGCCTCTGGATTGAAGCAGAGGGGTTACCTAAAGCCTACAGTCTCAGGTTTATCCTGGCGGCGGGCCGTCGTTGTGAGGGGGAGTGGGAGGTTGAAGCCGCCCAGCAGATAACCCAGGCAATTCACCACCTAACCGTGTTTTAATGCCGCTTAGCCTGCAAGCATCAACGTCGAAATAGTTTTCCTAGCTTTTGCTAAACCTGTCACGTCTCTATGGTAATCTAGGTAAGCACGATTGAAAAACAACGGGGCGTAGCGCAGCTTGGTAGCGCACCACTTTGGGGTAGTGGGGGTCGTGGGTTCAAATCCCGCCGCTCCGATCGTTGAAAAGCCTTGCCAGATGGCAAGGCTTTTTGTTGTTTAAAGTTCATTGCTGTAGTCCGAGGAAAGCACTCGTTAAGGCCTAGCCTTGGCTCCCTAAAACATATCGCCGCAGAGAGTCTTAAGTAGACTCCCTGCGGCGATCGCTCTCGTAAGGCTGTAAGGCAAGCCAGCGGCGGCTTATAAGTCGATGGGCAGTTCCTGGGGCTGCAAGAACGCGATCATTTCATCTACTCCGCGCTGAATCCGGCGGGTAACAGTCATGGGGCTGACGCCAATTTTCTCCGCCACTTCTTTGCGAGAGAGCCCTTTGAAAAAGACAAACTCAATGGCCGTGCGGGTTTTGGCTTCAAGCTGGTTCAGCGCTCGCTGGACCTGCTGGCGGTCTTCCTCTAGGGCCTGCATGAGTTGGTAGTGGGTGTCGGGGAGGGTTTCGCCCAGGGTAATATTGGAGTCAACCTGCTGGCACACGGTAGCGTCGAGGCTGAGGGGCAAGCGATTTTTGTGGGCCATCTTAACTTCCCGCCATTCTTTAACGGATACATCTAGAGCCTCGGCCATTTCGCTGTCGCTGGGGTTGCGGCCCAGCGAGCGCATTAGCTCCATCTGAAGTTTTTGAGATTCTTTTTGAAGATCTTGCCAGCGACGGGGAATCTTAACGGTAGTACCGCGATCGCGCAGGAAGTGCAGCATCTCACCGCGGATGTAGGGAACGGCGAAGGAGCTAAAAGCACAGCCCTGGCCGGGGTTGAACCGCTCAATGGCTCGGATCAGGCCGATGTAGCCAATTTGCTCGAGATCTTCATAGGGTTCAGAGCACTGGTGGCTAACCCGGTGGGCAATCTTACGGACGAGACCAGCGTTCAATTGCACTAGCCGGTTGCGCAACTGAACAGAGGGGGACTGCTTGTACTGCATCAGCAGTTCCATGCCACGGGAGCGAATGGTCGAAGTTTGGGTAGCCATATCTGCGGATGTCCTTACGAGAGCGGGTTCGCTGAGAACTGTCCTTATTCTCGGGATTAACACCGGCATTCACCATCGTTGATCCACGGTACTCTGGCCAAGGGGGAGCGCAAATCTCCGTAGTTCTACGGTGCCAGGAAACGGGCAGCCAAGCTGAACCTCGCGATCTGGGCAAACTATACCTTGCTACTGTCAGCGGTCGAGAGTGCTCCTCATCGTCCTTAAGCGCCCGATTTAGCCAGCTGAAGCGACCTGCTTGAGGTTCGAAACCGGGCTAAGCTAAAGGTGTGCAAACAACGTTGCATCGCTTAAGATTTTTCCGGCTGGGTTAATGGCTCTCAAGGCAGTTTTACTCGACTTCAACGGCATCGTTATTAACGATGAGGCCATCCACGAGCGGTTGATCGAGGAGCTGCTCCTGGAGGAAAACCTGAGGCCTAATTCCCAGGATCTAGGGGAGTGTTGCTTAGGGCGATCTGATGCGGCCTGCCTGAGTGATTTACTGACTCGTCAGGGGCGGATGGTATCCGACGATTACTTAGAAAAACTGCTGGACCGCAAGGCCGTCCGCTACCACGAGGTAATCGCTGGGCTAAGCCCACTTCCCCTGTATGCAGGCCTTGACGACTTGATTTACCAGATTCGGGCAGCGCAGCTTAAGCTGGCTATTGTATCTGGAGCCCGTCGCCGCGAAATTGAAACGGTACTGTCTCTGGTTAGCTGGGGTGAGCACGTAGGGCTGATCATCTCAGCGGACGATCTTGCCGTCGGGGTGAGCAAACCCAGTCCAGATGGTTATTTGCTGGCCATTGAGCGCCTCAACCAGGAATTTGCTGACCTGGCCTTGCAGCCCGCCGACTGCCTGGCCATTGAAGATTCCTTTGCCGGCATTGAAGCCGCCAAGCGAGCCGGGGTGCCCGTGCTAGGAGTTGCCCACACCTACCCGTACCAAATGATTCATCGGCGGGCTACCTGGGTTATCGATCACCTCTACGACCTTAGCCTAGACTGGCTGAACGCCTACTACAGCCCAGTCAATCACCAGCCCAGTCAGACTGGTGGGTCAACTCCCTAGCAGAGCGCTGGTGCTAGGTGCAGCAGGCGATCGCCCCTGGAGTTTGTTTAAGTAGGGTGAGTCAAAGCTAGGAACGTGGTAGAAATCTGAAATCGATAGCTTTTTGGGCGCGTCGGGCTGTCTAGCAGCCAGGCTCTTGGGAGTTCTGAAAATTGCGCAGGGCACGCTGGGTTTTGGGCCCGGCTACGCCATCGACAGGGCCGGGGTCGTAGCCGCGCTTAGCCAGCTGCTGCTGCACCTGGCGAGTGCCTTCGGCCAGGCTTTCATCGAGTTCTTCAAGCAGCTCTAGGGCCTTATCGCCGGGGTTAGCGGTATGGCTGAGGTCGAGCAGTTCTCGCAGCCGTGACTTGAGGTTTTCGTTGACGGAGGCGTACACCCGAGTCGCGCTGCCCAGGCCAATGGCGTGGTCGATAAAGTGGTCGGCTTCGTTGATCCAAAAGTCGAGGCGACCATCAACCTCGGCTCTGGCCAACAGCTCATCTAGGCGATGGCTTTCGGCATCGGTAAGGCTGGGGCGCGCCGCCAGGTGGCAGTATTCGCGTACCAGCGCCAGGCAGTCGGCGTCGGCAATCCCTGGAATTTGATGCGCTAACGATTCACCCATGGTCTGACTCGCGTGTTTCGGTACGGTATCAATAACAAACAGCCTGTTCAGGATTGGATCTGTAGTTTACCCGCTGTCAGACCCGGTCATCGAGGGGGAAAACCCCCTAATGGAGCTAGTGGCCGGCCATTTTGTGACCAATGTCGGCGATGTCGGCCTGCTCAACGGCACTTTCGTAGACCAGCTGCCCCTCGCTAATGACGATAATGCGATCGCTGAGGGCCAGCAGTTCATCGAGGTCTTCGCTGACCAGCAGCACCGCTACGCCCCGGTTGCGGGCTTCCACCAGGGCGTTGTGAATCTGGTCTACGGCTGAAAAGTCGAGGCCAAAGCAGGGATTCGCGGCAATCAGCAGGTTGACGTCGGGGGAAGACAGCTCCCGCGCCAGCACCGTGCGCTGCACGTTACCTCCCGACAGGTTCTGAATCGGCGTGTCGGGGGAGGGAGTCTTAACCCCAAAGGTTTCGATCAGCGCCTGGGCCGCCTGGCGGATGGCCCTGCTCCTGAGCCACAGGCGACCGCAAGCCTGGGGCGGGCGATCGAAGGTGCGCAGGGCCATGTTTTCGGCCACGCTCATGCCGGGTACGCAGGCGTTGCGCAGGGGTTCTTCCGGCAGGGCGCAGACGCCGTGGCGCACCATTTCAGCCCGGGTGGCGCGGTAGGGGTCGCCGGCGATGTGAATTTGGCCCTGAGCGGGCGATCGCTGCCCCGCCAGTACCTCCACCAGCTCCCGCTGACCGTTGCCTGAGACACCGGCAATGCCGACAATTTCGCCGCTGTGCACGGTTAGATCGAGCGGACCGAAGGCGGGCAGGCCGTTGTCCTTCAGCGCCCCTAGACCTTTGGTTTCCAGCACCGGGCGCAGGGGGCCAGCGGCGGTTTTATCGACGGTCTTGGTGGTGCGATCGGCCCCCAGCATCATGCGGGCCATGGCCGCGACGGTGAGGTCGGCGACGGCTCCGTGGCCCGCCAGGTGCCCCTTGCGCAGCACCGTTACCTCGTCGGTAAAGGCCAGCACTTCGCGAAACTTGTGGGTGATCAGCAGCACGCTCAGGTGCCCCAACTGCACCTCCTGGCGCAGCAGCCCCAGCACCTCGTCGGCCTCGTCGGGGGTGAGCACCGATGTCGGCTCGTCGAGAATGAGAATGCGGCTTTGCAGGTAGAGCTGCTTGAGAATTTCGAGCTTTTGCTTTTGCCCCGCCGCCAGCTGACTCACCGGCACATCCAGCTCGACCTGGAATGGCGATCGCGCCATAAAGGTGCCCAGGGCGGCATACTCCTGGGTCCAGTTGATCACCTGGGCGCGATCGTAGCGGCTGAGCACCAGGTTTTCGGCTACGGTCATGGCGGGTACCGAGGTGAAGTGCTGGTACACCATGCCAATGCCGCAGCCGTGGGCGTCTTTGGGGCTCTTGATAGGGCGCACCTGGCGGTCGATCAGCACCTGCCCGGCGGTGGGCACGTAGAAGCCCATAATGCACTTCACCAGGGTGCTCTTGCCGGCTCCGTTCTCCCCCAGCAGGCCGTGAAAGGTGCCCGGCTTGAGGGTGAGGGAAACGTCTTCCAGGGCAACCAGACTGCCAAACCGCTTGGTCATGTTGGCCACCTTGAGTTCCGGGGGTGGGGGCAAGGGCAGCGGTGGGGCGATGGAGGTCATGGCAACGGGTCTGCTATTGCGAGCATCATACCGCCATCTCCTGGCCTAGGGCTGTTAGCAGGCGCTCATTTTCGGCCTCGGTGCGCACGGCTACCCGAAAGTAGTTTTCCCCCAGTTCCGCAAAGCTCAGGCAGTCGCGAATCAGCACTTGGTGGTTGCGTAGGAGGCGCTCCTGCAGCAGCGGGGCCGGGGTGGCGGTGTGAACCAGCAAATAGTTGGCCGCCCCCGCTAGGGGAGACAGCCCCGCGATCGCCTGCAGCCCGCTAAAGAGCGCCTCACGGGCCGGCGGCAGCCACTGCCAAGTGCGGGCTTGAAAGGCCCCGTCTTGGACCGCCGCGATCGCCGCTGCCGCCGCCAGAACGTTCACCGGCCAGGGGTCGCGCCAGCGCTGCCAGCGGCACAGGCGATCGGGGTGGCCGATGGCGTAGCCCAGGCGCAGGCCGGGCAGGGTGTAAAACTTAGTCAGCGATCGCAGCACCACCAGGTTGGGGTAGCCCTCGACGTCGCCAATCAGCGACTGCTGCTGGTCGGGGGGCAAAAAATCCATAAAGGCCTCATCCACAATCACCGTTGCAAAGCGGTTGACCAGGGGCCGCAGGCTGGCCGCCGAAAACAGGCGACCTGTGGGGTTGTGGGGGTTGTTGAGCAAAAGGCCGGTGGCCTGGGTCGTCGCCTGGGGAGCAAGCTCGGCGAGGGAGGCCGCTTGCCCCTCTGCGGCACCCGCTAGGGGCAAGGGCCAGGCTACCTGGGGCACCCCAAACGCCGCTAGGGCTCGTCCGTAATCTCCAAAGGCCGGGGTCAGCAGGTGGCAGCGGTCGACGGGGGCCTCGGCCAGATCCCGGGCCGCCCAGGTGAGCAGTTCGGCGGCGCCGTTGCCGGGCAGCACCCAATCGGGGGGCACCTGGTGATAGTCGGCCAGGGCGCGGCGCAGGGCGGTGTAGCTGGGGTCGGGGTAGTGGCGCAGCTGCCCCAGGGCCTCGGTCATGGCCTGCACTACCGACTCGGGCGGCCCCAGAGGATTAATGCTGGCCGAGACATCGAGTAGAGAATCGGGGGAACAGCCAGCGATCGCAGCCGCCCAGGCCAAATTTCCCCCGTGAACAGGTCGATCTGAAGGTGTGTGAGTAGACGGTGTTGGAATCAAGGGGGCGCTTACTGAGCCACCTTTTCTTTAAACAGCTTGCCAGCGGAAAATGCAGGCACTTTTGTCGCCGGAATGACCATGGTGTCGCCGGTTTTAGGGTTGCGGCCTTCCCGCTCTTTGCGCTCGCGCCGCTCAAAGGAGCCAAACCCTACGAGAGTGACTTTTTCGCCTGTCGCTACAGCTTCAATGATGGCGTCGATGGTGGCAGATATAACGAGATCTACCTCCTTCTTGGTCACGGGCTTATCGCTAGCCGAGGAGGCCTTCTCAGCTACCGTATCAACGAGTTCAGCTTTATTCATACCTGTCTCCTATGGGCAAAGAACATTGGGATACCAGCCGCATTCTGACGATAGGCCCAGAGCCTGGACAACTGCCCCAGCAGCCAGAATGGCTGAAACCCCTGTCAATCCAGAATTTCACTGCCCCATTCTAAGGGTAACCCCAGGAAAGTGGATCGCTAAAACCTTTAATTTATGTGGATTTCGGGGTTTTTTAAGAAAGTTAAACAAGCTAAGGCCCCAGGCGGCCTAATAGAGGCTGCCTGGGGCAAGTGCTAAACCCCTTAAAAGGCAGGGGTTGTATAGGCTGTAACAGATTTAGCGGGCAGAACCACCCGCCCAGTTGACCCAGTCCTGGGGCTTGAGGAAAACGTCGTACAGACGGGCTTCGGGGCCGTCGGGCTCGGGGGTGTAGCCATATTCCCAGCGCACCAGGGGGGGCAGCGACATCAAAATGGACTCGGTGCGCCCGTTGGTTTGCAGACCAAAGATGGTGCCCCGGTCGTACACCAGGTTGAACTCAACGTAGCGACCCCGGCGGTAGAGCTGAAACTGCCGCTGGTGGTCGCTGTAGTCGGTTTGGTGGCGACGCTCCACGATGGGCACGTAGGCGGGTAAAAAGGCATCGCCGCAGTCGCGGGCGAAGTTAAACAGGTCGTCCCAGTTGCGCTGGGGCAGTTCGCCAATGGTCTGGCTGGTCTGGTCGGCGGCTTTGCCCGCGTCGGGGCCGCGATAGAGCAGGCCTTGGCCGTCTTGGTAGTCGAAGAAAATGCCGCCTACGCCCCGGGTTTCACCCCGGTGCTTGAGGTAGAAGTACTCGTCGCACCAGGGCTTAAACACCTGGTAGTACTGGGGATTGTGGCGATCGCAGGTGGCCTTCAGGGTCTGGTGAAAGTGCACCACGTCTTCGTCGAAGGGGTAGTAGGGGGTGAGGTCGATGCCGCCGCCAAACCACCACACCGGACCGGCTTCAAAGTAGCGGTAGTTGAGGTGCACCGTGGGAATGTAGGGGTTGCGGGGGTGCAGCACCATAGAGGTGCCGGTGGCGTAAAAGCGGTGGCCCGCCGCCTCGGGGCGCTGCACTAAAATCGACGGCGGCAGGTGGTCGCCCCACACCTCAGAAAAATTGACGCCGCCCTGCTCAAAAATATTGCCCTGCTTGATCACGCGCGATCGCCCGCCGCCCCCCTCCGGGCGCTCCCAGGCGTCTTGCTGAAACTGGGCACCGCCGTCGAGGGCCTCAAGCCGCTGGCAAATGCTGTCTTGCAGCTGCTGCAGCATGGCGCTGACGCGATCGCGAGAATCGGCCGGGGGAGCGGTGGTAATGGGCTTAGAAACAGGGGTAGTGGTCATGGCATCGGGAAAACAATACGTTATGTCGGCACCGGGTCGAATATGTCACACTGTGGAATGGCTTTGATGCGGAGCTTAGGATCCAGTTTTTCGCCGCCGTTGTTTTTTTGTCCTGGCAGCAACCCTAAACAATGAGCTTGCAGACCCAGGCAACACCATCAACGGTACCCAGTTTTCTCACGCTACCGTGAAACCAGACCCAACACCCAAATCATCCATCAGGTTGAGAAAAATGTTTAGAAACGCAACGCTCTGTAACGAAAGCCCCGGCTAGCCCAACCCCTTGTCGCCCAGCGACGTCTTGATTTCTTTGACCGCCATGATTTTTCTGCCCACGTCCCTAATTCGCCGCTGCTGTCAGGTGCCGACCTGGGGATTTTGCCACGGAGGCCGCTGTGTTTAGAGCCTGGTCGTTTCCCCGCCCGTTTCTAACCCTGATGCAGCTGATTCAGCACTGGGTACAGGTGCAGCAGCAGCTCGAAAAGTCTTACCTGGCCGTCAGCAGCGCCTCCGTAGACGTGCTGTGGCAGACCATTATGAACCTAGCCGATGTCTCCTGGCACCCGCTGTTGACCAGCACCAATGCTCCCCAGGGCCTAAAGCCCAAGCCAGGGCTCATCTACCGGGCCTTCACTCGGCTCTGCCCAGTGCCGGTCAACATTTTCGTGGAGCGGGTTCAACCCCACGAGCTGATCAGCATTCGGGTGCTGCCCATTCCGGGACTAGAAGAGCGGGTTACCTACCACCTAAAATCTACCGTGCGGGGCACCCAGATTTCCTACTCGGTCACGCTGCGGGGGTGGCTGTCACCCCTGGCCTGGTCACTGCTGCGTCCCTATGCCGCCAAGGTGGCCTCAGCTTTGGCTGAAGCGGCTGAGCATCCCGCCTCCCTTGATGGCCCAAAGTCTCACTCTCAGGCCTGGTAACCACCGGCGGGCTCTGAGGGCGCTTTACTGAGGTCGCTTCACTACAGGTCATCTCCCCTCAGGCTTATCTCTCCTCGATACATACCCTCAAGGGGGAACTAGGCAGCTTAAGATGGGGAGGGCTAACTTTTGCCTTACCTAGGATTTAGGGCCATAGGCCCTGCCTGCGGGCGAGCCAAAAACCCTTGCTAAAAGCCCACTGGGGATCTGTCTCCTATATAGTGTTCTGTTACCTGGCCCACCTCGATCATCTCCATGAGCCTAACTCTGACTCAAGCCTCTGTTTTAGATGTGCTGCGCCCGGTGCAAGACCCGGAGCTGCAAAAGAGCCTGGTGGATCTCAATATGATCCGCAATGTGGCGATCGCAGACGGCACCGTGAGCTTCACCCTGGTGCTGACTACCCCCGCCTGCCCCCTGCGCGAGTTTATTGTGGAAGACTGCCAAAAGGCCGTGCGCACGCTGCCGGGGGTAGAGACCGTAAAGGTGGATGTCACCGCTGAGACGCCCCAGCAAAAGGCCCTGCCCGATCGCACCGGCATTGGCGGCGTCAAAAATATCATTGCGGTTTCCAGCGGCAAGGGTGGCGTGGGCAAGAGCACCGTAGCGGTGAACCTGGCGGTTTCCCTGGCCCAAATGGGCTCAAAGGTTGGGCTAATCGACGCCGACATCTACGGCCCCAACGCGCCGATCATGATGGGCCTAACCGAGGCTCAGGTGGTAGTAAAGCAGGGCGAGGTGCTAGAACCGGCCTTTAACCACGGCGTCAAAATGGTATCGATGGGCTTTTTAATCGATCGCGATCAGCCGGTGATCTGGCGTGGCCCTATGCTCAACGGCATCATTCGCCAGTTTCTCTACCAGGTGGAGTGGGGCGAGTTAGATTACCTGGTGGTCGATCTGCCGCCTGGTACCGGCGATGCCCAGCTCACCCTAGCCCAGGCGGTGCCCATGGCCGGGGCGGTGATTGTCTCTACCCCGCAGTCGGTGGCGATCTCTGACGCGCGCCGGGGGCTGAAAATGTTTCAGCAGCTTCAGGTGCCGGTGCTCGGCATTGTTGAAAACATGAGCGTATTTATTCCCCCCGACGCACCGGAAAAGCGCTACGACATTTTTGGCTCCGGCGGCGGCGAAACCCTGGCCCAGGAGCTGGGTCTGCCGGTGCTGGGCTGCATTCCCCTGGAGATGGCGGTGCGTGAGGGGGGCGACCAGGGCATACCCATTGTGGTGCAGCACCCCAACTCAGAGAGCGCCAAGGCGCTGCGGGCCATGGCCCAGCAGGTGGCGGCTCGGGTGTCGGTGGCAGCGCTGGCCTCTTAGGTTTGGGGTTTAGGGTAGAAGGTATACGGTTCAAGGTCGTTCCCTGCACCTTGAACCACCCTGCACCTTCTACCGCTTGTTCTTGTCATAATCAACTGGGCGAACTGGTAGGCAACGGCGATGTTTTTAACCGACGTGCAAAAGCGCTGGCGATCGCTGGCGATGAGCTGGCAGGGCATTGACTGGGTGCTGCTGGCGCTGCCAGTGGCCCTGACGATCTTTGGCGCGATCGTCATCCATAGCACCCAGCGCAATACCGAAACCGTGGCCTACGGCTTCAACCACGCGGTGCTGGGATCAATTGGCCTGGGGCTGGCCCTGTGGATGGCCCGCACCCGCTACGAAAACCTGCTCAACTGGCAGTGGATTATTTACGGTGTGGTCAATCTACTGCTGGTGGCAGTAATTTTTATCGGCACCGTGGGGTTGGGAGCCCAACGCTGGATCAGCGTTGGCGGCTTTCACGTGCAGCCCTCGGAGTTTGCCAAGCTGGGCCTGATCATTACCCTGGCGGCTATGCTCAGTCGCCGCGATGCCTCGACCCTGTGGGGTGTGTTTAATGCCCTGGCCATAACCGTCCTGCCCTGGATTTTGGTGTTTATTCAGCCTGACCTGGGCACCTCGCTGGTGTTTGGGGTGATTACCCTAGCCATGCTCTACTGGGCCAACTGCAACCCCGGCTGGCTGGTGCTGTGTGTGTCGCCTCTGGTGGCGGCGATCTTGTTTCACCTGCTGCTGCCGGGCTGGCTGGTTTGGAGCATCGGCATGGGGCTCATCGCCTGGTTTACGCTGCCCTGGCGCTGGTTTTGCACGGTGGTGGCGACCGCCATCAACCTGGTAGCAGGTAAGCTGGGAGCTATCTTCTGGGGACTGCTGCAAGACTACCAAAAGGACCGACTAATTCTCTTTTTAGACCCTCACAAAGACCCGCTGGGGGGTGGCTACCACCTGATTCAGTCGCGCATTGCGATTGGGGCAGGCAAACTCTTTGGCCAGGGGTGGGGCAATGGTACTCAAACCCAGCTCAACTTTATTCCTGAGCAGCACACCGACTTTATTTTTTCCGCGGTGGGCGAAGAGTGGGGCTTTGTGGGGTCGATGATTCTGATTGCCACCTACTGGCTGGTCTGCTACCGGCTGGTGATTATTGCCCAAAATGCTAAGGATGATTTTGGCTCGCTAATGGTGATTGGCGTGCTGGCCATGATCGTATTTCAGGTGGTGGTCAATATCGGTATGACCATTGGCCTAGCGCCCATTACCGGCATTCCGCTGCCGTGGCTAAGCTATGGGCGATCGGCCCTGCTGACGAACTTTATTGCCCTAGGCATGGTGGAGTCGGTGGCTAACTTTCGCCATCGGCTCAAGTTTACGGATTAATCTCCAAACTCGTGCTGTCGAGTACTAGGGGTGTTGGCGCAGCCCGGACATAGGCTAGACTGCGTTCGCGTAGCCAAATAGGGGTTGGGCAAGCGGGACTTGGTCTGGCTAATTTTACCTACAGCACTTGTTTTTGGCCACCGTTCCCGTTTCCGTTTAAAACTGGGTCGCCCTTAGCATGCTTAACGTAATTTTGGAGGGTGGCAATGGAGCGATAGTTGCTCTCTACAAACTTAGGAACAAGGCTCAATCGAGTCACTATCTTCTCCAACTGGGAAACGCGCTTTTCGAGAGTCGTTGTTTGTTCAACGGTAGGCTGAATTGCATTAAAAATTTTATGCAGAGTGGTGCGATGCTGCTCCTCAGCTGTTTCAGCGGCGGTTTCGACGGTGTTTAATCGCACGTTGAACTCTGCGATTTGCTCAGTAAATATTTGTGCCCGCTGCTGAAGGTGGGACTCATTTTTGAGAGAGGTCGTCAAGGTCTCTGAGATCGTGACCAGATCAACCTGCTTCAACATCTTCTCTACCTGGCTAAGACGGCTATCGAGCTTGACTACCGCTTGGTTGAGGATTTGAATGGATTCTTGCCAATCGGGAGTGCTTTGTTGGATAGATTCAAGCTCCTGCAGACGGCTTTCAAGCAGGGCGATCGCCTGGGTGCGATCGCAAGCCTCCTCAATTAAACCGCTAAACTTTGTCAGCAGCTGGTCTGTCACACTAGCTTGATCGGTCTCCACTGGTGGAGTATTTGCGCTGGCCACTTCCCCCTCAGCCGAGTTGGCCGAGGGGGTTGGCTCTGGTTTTGGCGAGGTCGCTTTCGTTTCCAGGGTTCGATTTACCAAGCTGACTAACCACTTCGCCACCGCCATAATGGTTTCCTCAACCACCAACTGAGTTATCGACTCCGCTGGTGGGCTGGGGGATACAGGCGGGGTTGCCGTTGACTGACAGCTTTGCACCTTCTTTCGGCTTAACAGTTGAGATAGCCAGCTCATAATCGACGTCCTGTAATGTCGATAGGGTTCATCGAGTTGCCCTTTGTCGCTCTAGGTTAGGCATTAGGTGGGTCGCCAGCAACAGGAACTAACTTATAGAGCGTTGACTTCTCTACAGCAGGGGCCAGCTCAGCAGACGCAGCGGTTTCCTCCATCACGCTTTTAACGGTATCTACCGTACTGCCAACCGTCTCCTGCACCTCATCAGCGGTGTCCTGCACGGTATGAACGGTGCTTTTTACAGTTCCGCTAATACCTTCAGCCGTTTCTCGCACCGCTTCGTTGATCTCCTTGGCTGTGGTATTGACCCCAGAGGCAACGCTTTGCACCGCATCGCCTACACCTTTGATGGTTTCGTCAATCTCAGCGGTCGTTTTTCTGACAGTATTGCCAACCCCCCGCACAGAGGTATTAATGCGATCCACAACGCCTTTGTTGGTAAGGGCGCCGGCAATACCCCCTAGAGTTGCTCCTACCAAAGCCCCAATGGCCACTTTAGTAAACGCCTGACTGTTAGAACTGACGTTTTGGTCAGATGCATTAGACCTATCCTGGACCGTTGAGGCAACCTGATTTCCATTCCTCGCGGTAACGGTTTCGTCATTGGGTGTAGACATTATCTTCTCCTCGATTGGTCATTGGGGCGGATAGTCTCAACCTCTGGAAAGGAATAAGGCTGGGAAGAGAGCGTGATGTCCTCTTGGATAAAATCGTTGGATGAGGTGGAATCAATGACATCGTCTTGCATCTCAGCTTCCGATTGCCAGTCGTCACGAATGACGGTCTCTGCTTCAATCACATCCAATTCATCACCCATTTCTAAAACAGGCTCCTCGATGGCTGAGATATAGGCCGTTTCTGACTCAATGCCCATGACGGCTTTAGCGTCAGCTAAAACAACAGGTTTCTCAACCGTTGGGTCAGACATCGAGCGCTGAGAACCTTCAGCAATGTCCTTAACGGCTTGATTAATCTGCTCAGTCGTAGATTGAATGGCTTCAGTCGTGGTTGACTTTACTTGTTGAGCCCCTTCAGTGATGCCCGCTGCTGCGCCCTTCACAGCTTGGTTCACTTGCTCAGTCGTAGATTGAATAGCTTCAGCCGCAGTTGACTTTACTTGTTCAGCCCCTTCGGTAATGCCCGCTGCTGTGTCTTTCACAGCCTGGTTCACCTTCGCCGTCGTGGAATATACAACGCCGGTAGTGGTCGATTTCAACTGTTGGGTTCCTTCCGTGATGTCTTGGGCCGAGCCCACCACGGCATAGGTTACCCCCTCACTTACGCTCTTGGCCGCCTCGCCTACCCCTTGGGCAGCCTGACCCAGCCCCTGACCGATGGTTTTAAAGGCACGGCCTACCCCTTCGGCGCTGTGGTTAAAGCCCTTGGAGGTTTTGCGGTTGGCCAGAGCCGCAGCCAGTGTGCCCAGGGTTCCGCCCACCAGGCCACCAACCAATAATCTGGTCAGCGCTGAGTTAGACTTGCTTTCCTGAGGCGGCTGAGGCTGGGGCTGCTCGGGTTGCCGTTCGGTTTTAACTTCGGTGTTTACCACCGGCTTAGCTTCCACTTCGTAGACGTTGGTTGGGGGCACTTCACCATGAACTTTGACGGTGGGTGAAAGACTGGCCTCAGGGCTAGGGGTGTAAGAATCGGTCTGATTTTGAGTTGTGAATGGTTGCTCACTATTCATGGATGCTCCTCGGTTTGTCCGTAATTTTGCGTAATGCTTTTAATTGATGATGGTGTCAGTAATTGTCATGGGTCTGAGACAAAACCAACTCTCTCCCATCCCAAGAGCCAACGATAAAAAGGTCAGGAGGAGTTTCCTATCTGCTCTTTGCTACCGCCTGAATTCACTGTCACCTTACCAAGCCCGGAGATGACCTCAATTAAACTAGGGAGGTAGATAAAAGAATCTATAGGCGTAAATTGCGCGGGTAGAGAGGCGGCGATCGCTTTGACACGGGTTTAGAGAGCAGCCCGTAGCTGACCGTGATTGCAAACGCCCGCTGGATTAGGACAGGTTCGAGGGCATTACAGTGCAATGTCCCTACCAGAGGATTCCGCCTGTCAAAGTGTCCTAACTAAATCAACTGCTGCAATAACTAATGCCCATCAGCCACCACTGGGGCAGTCTGTAGAGCGGGCCCTGACATTTGCGCCTCAGCCAGTTAAATACCTTCCCCTGCTTCAAAGAAATCAGGCTGCTTGTTTATGGGGTAGTAATTAACCTTCGGAACTGGGCAGCAGGCTTGACGGTTAGGGGGCAACCTCTTCCAGGAGCACTTGACCTATTCTTAGGCAAGCAGAGCGGCATGCGTACAGCTCTAAAAGCAAGAAAGCGCTTTATCCTATAGCCGGACGTAAGTCACTCAGGGGGCACAGCGGTCAATTGCACAAATATCCGGCCGAACCTCTTCGCAATCCGCAATCATCGGTCAAAATAGAAATTCGGATAAGGTTGATTATTCACCCTGCCCTGAACGCCTACGCTGGCGAAGATCCATTAGATGGTGCATCGCTTTGCGGATGCACCCTACGGTTGACTCACTGACTCACCTACCACCACTCACCTACTCCATCTCCCCGTCCCATGGCACAGTCCCCCACTTCGATCTCCACAATGACCGGCGCAGAGATTCGCCAGACGTTTCTGGAGTTTTATGCAGCGCGGGGCCACGCCATTAAACCGAGCGCGTCTCTGGTGCCCGAAGACCCCACGGTGCTGCTCACCATTGCGGGCATGCTGCCCTTCAAGCCCATCTTTTTGGGCCAGCGCCCCGCAGATGTCGATCGCGCTACCACCTCACAAAAGTGCATTCGCACCAACGACATCGAGAACGTGGGCCGCACCGCGCGCCACCACACCTTCTTTGAAATGCTGGGCAACTTTAGCTTTGGCGACTATTTCAAAGAGCAGGCGATCGCCTGGGCCTGGGAGCTATCCACCGAAGTCTTTAAGCTGCCCGCCAATCGCCTGGTGGTGAGCGTCTTTCGCGAAGACGACGACGCCTTTGCCATCTGGCGCGACCAGATTGGCATTCCCGCCCACCGCATTCAGCGCATGGATGAGGCCGACAACTTCTGGACCTCTGGCCCCACTGGCCCCTGCGGTCCCTGCTCGGAGATTTACTACGACTTCCACCCCGAGTTGGGCGACGACAAGATTGATCTGGAAGACGACTCGCGCTTCATTGAGTTCTACAACCTGGTGTTTATGCAGTACAACCGGGATGCCGAGGGCACCCTGACCCCGCTGCAAAACCAAAACATTGACACCGGACTGGGTCTAGAGCGCATGGCCCAGATTTTGCAACAGGTGCCCAACAACTACGAAACTGACCTGATTTTGCCCATTATCAAGACGGCGGCGGAATTAGCAGGGCTTGATTACGGCAAGTCTGACGAGAAGACCAAGGTTTCTCTGAAGGTGATTGGCGACCACGTGCGGGCGGTCGTTCACATGATCGCGGATGGCATTACCGCCTCTAACGTTGGGCGGGGCTACATTCTGCGGCGGCTGATTCGTCGGGTGGTGCGCCACGGGCGGCTGATCGGCATCGAGGGCGCGTTCATTAGCAAGGTGGCCGAGGCGGCGATCGCCCTGGCAGAAACCCCCTTTCCCAACACCCGGCAGCGCGAAGCCGTTATCAAAGCCGAACTCGATCGCGAAGAGGCCCGCTTTCTAGAAACCCTGGAGCGGGGCGAAAAGCTGCTGACTGACCTGCTCAACCGGGAAAGTCAGTCTGACACCAAGCAAATTGCCGGTACCGATGCCTTTGTGCTCTACGACACCTACGGCTTTCCCCTAGAGCTGACCCAGGAGAT
>DASQNN010000229.1:0-8936 GCA_035644955.1 Nodosilinea sp.
AAAGTAGTCCTCGCTCAGTGACTCGGTGACAAAGCCGCCGCTGTTTTCAAGGGCGCTGCGTCGCACCACAAAAGAGGTGCCCGAGCACACCACGCTGCCCACCCCGTCGCGCATGGGCTGAATCTGGCGGTAAAACACCTCTTCCTCGGGCGTTAGCACCCCCTCTAGGCCCAGGTTACGGGCGATCGGGTCGGCGTTGTAAAAGCTCTGGGGGGTTTGCACCAAGCCCACTTTAGCCTGCTGAAAAAAGCCCACCGTGCGGCACAAAAAGTTGCAGGTAGGGACAAAATCGGCATCGAAGGAGGCAATCAGCTCGCCCTGGGTCTGTTCAACGGCGTGGTTGAGGTTGCCCGCCTTGGCGTGGTGGTTGCTGGCACGACTAACGTAGCGGCAGCCCAGCTCGCTAGCCAGAGCTTTGATCTCGGGGCGGCGAGTGTCGTCTAGCAGGTAGATGGTTTTGCGCGGGTAGGTCATGGCCTGACAGCCAATAACGGTGCGGCGCAGAATAAAGGCCGGTTCGTCGTAGGTCGGAATAAACACATCGACCCAGGGCTGGTAGAAACCGCTGACCACGTCCTGCTCGAGCTGGTCGGCCTGGGGTCTGCGATCGCGCACCCGCAGCAGCAGCAGCAGTTGAATAATGCTGGTGGTAAGGCCAAACAGCTCCATGCCCAGCAGCCCCAGGCTCAGAGTGCCCTCCAGGGGCGAGACCAGATTTAGCGTCGAGAGGCAGCGCCACACCAGGTAGCGAATTACCAACACCAGCAGAATGCTGACCACAATGCACCGTGACCAGGGCCGGGGCCGGGGCGAAGCGCGGGTAATGGCAAAGGCCACCAGCAGCAGCACCACCGTAGGAGCGGCCAAGTACTGGGCCGTCACCATAGGAACCTCCAGCCACATGGGGGGCTGGCTTTGCAACACCTGGAGCTGAGCAAAAATGTTGCTAATGCGCGCCTCGCCTGCAAACCAGGCCATGACGATCGCCGCCGAAAGCCCCAGGGTGGCCACCATTACAAAGGTCGCCCAACGGACTGGGGGGCGCGATTTAGCCCGATCGGTCGGCTTAGGAACAGACCTGGATAAAAACGCCATAGTGCTGCCAAACGGTAGAGAGCAGAAAATTCGAGAGTGGGAGTATTGCCTGGACCAACCGCTAGGGTAGAGACCTCGAAGAGAGAGCGACCCCCAAAAGATCCCTACAGAAATCCCTACCCCCAAAAGATCTCTCCAGAGATCCCTACAGAGATTCTGGCGGATTTCTCTGAGAGCCACCTGAGTGACCCTCAGTATGGAGACTCGAATCAATTTAAAAGGTACCGAGGGTTACTACGTCGCAACCCCACACCATTCTCTACGCACCAGACCATCGGTTAGATGGCGATCGCCGAGGGCATTGGCTCCAGCCTAGCGATCGCGCGTCGGAGCAATGGCCTGGCGCAGCCCCTCGTGGCCAAAGCCATAGCCGCCTCCCGTGCGCCGCAGCAGTCCCGCCGTTACCATAGCATCGAGCCACGGGCGCGCGGCCAGGGGCAACCCCTGGCGTCCGCCCAACAGCAGCCGCACCAGGCCGTGCTGCAACCCAAACGACAGCCACAGCGCCGCGCTTACCAGCCCTGCCACTACTACCCGCGCCCGGTGAAGGGGCAGCAACGTCAGGGGCGGCTGGCCGCTCACCACCGCTGGCAGCACCAGCAGCAGCGCCAGCACCCCACCCAGTACCGCCACCAGAACCACTCCATTGCGCAGGGCTAGGGTAACGTCTTGGTTGGGGGTGAGGCGACTCTGCATAGCCCCTGCCTGCCCGCCCCGCAGCAGCCCCACCAGGCCCAGGCTCCAGCCAACTACAGCCCCCACGGCCCCCGCCCAGCCAAACCCAGCCACTCCCCGGCCAAAGGGGCTCAGCAGCAATGCCCCCAGGGTGCCCAGCCCCAGCCCCAACACCAGGGCCAGCAGACCGCAGGTGAGGGCCAAAGCCACCAGGCCGCCCAGGGGGGCGATCGCCAGCCCCAGCCGAAAATAAGCAAAATTCTCCAGGTCAATCTGAGAGACCATTAGCCCTAGGGCCACTCCCAGCAGCAGGTTGCCGCCCACCAGCCCCATCACCAGGGCAACGGCCAGCCCCACCAGCAGCCGGTACAAAAGCTGGCGGGGTTCGGGTAGCCAGGTACGCTGCAGATCGTCTAAGTAGAACAACCGGGAGCGCGACTCAAGCTGCTGGGCCAGCCAGCCGAGGTACGCCCGGTGCTGAGCTGGGTTGCCCTTCGTCTGGGCCAGGCAGTCGTCAATATAGCGCTGCACCAGCTCAGCGCGACTGCGAATGGGTGGCTCGGCGGGGTTGGTCATCGCCACCAGCAACGTCAGGTTGAGGGGCAGGCGGGCCAGCTGTTGCAGCACTTTGCTGCCCTTGATCACGGGCCACAGCTCGGGGCGCTTTTGGGCCAGCACATAGTCTTTTACCTGCTGAGCCGCTAGGGGAATGATGTGCACTCCGCCGTTGAACTGGTCGAAGGTAAGCCCTAGCGACTCCATCACCTGACGGCGGCAGCAGAGTAGAGCGGTTTGGTTGGGGTTGGTGCGCAGGAGAGCCTCTAGAACCGCCGCAAACTTGCGCTGCTGAAGGGTGGGCAGGTGGTCAAACCCATCGACTAGCAAGGTGAGCTGGGCCTGATCAACCCAGGCGGCGGCAGTGGTTTTGGCCACTCGGTACTCTCGCCACAGGGTCGCGATCAGCCACTCGCGCATGGTTTCCCCCGCCCAGTCTGACACGTCGAGCAGCACCGGCACCGGCCCGCCGCGCTTGAGCAGCAGATCGCCCACCGCCAGCAGGGTGTGGGTTTTGCCCACGCCCGCTTCGCCCAAAACCAGCAGGCGACCGTCAATGCCATCGCGCTGAAACAGGTCTGCGATCGCCCCCACCGAGGTCAACACCGGGTTGTCTTGGCGGCCAAACTGTAGCCCCCACACCCGATAGTTCATCGGTATTTCGCGGCGCGGACTCACCAGGGGCAGCCCAGCGCGATGGGCTGCTAGCTGCCGCACTACCGCCGCCGCCAGCACCCGCTGGTCAGCCGCCACCGGAGGTTGGCCAGGAATCAGCGATCGCAGGGTGGAGGTAACCATAGGGGCAGCCCTCGCAATGGGCCTAGTAACGGGGTACCGATCGATCGACCGTGAGGGAGTAGGCATCGATGCCGCCGGTCACGTTCTTCAGCTGGGTAAACCCCTGCTGGGCTAGCCAGGCGCACATCTGGGCCGACCGCATGCCGTGGTGGCAGAGCACAATCGTTTCGCGATCGCGCTCAAAGCGGCTGTGGATGGTCTCTGACCAGGCGGCAAACTCGCTCAGGGGCAGATTCACGAACCCGGCCAGGCCGGCGGTTTCCACTTCTGCGGGCTCGCGCACGTCAATGAGCTGCACCTCGTCGTCGGCCTCGGCCAGCCGCTGGGCCAGGGTCTCCACGCTGAGGGGCTCGTAGGGGGCAGATTCAGAGGAAAACGTCATAGGGTCAATTTTAGGGGCAGATGGGAGTGGTCAGTCCGTCAATTCGGCTGGGGATACTTAGATCTACGCCACCATAACCCATCGCCCCGGAAAGGTGGTATACCCAGGTCACGCCCCATGCAGCTATGACGAGGAGTCCTCCGTTGAAAACCATTGGCCTGATCGGCGGCATGAGCTGGGAGTCTTCGCTTGAGTACTACCGCATTCTCAACCAGACCACCCGATCCAGGCTGGGGGGGCTGCACTCCGCCAAAGTGATCATGTTTTCGGTCAATTTTACCGACATGGCAGCCATGCAGCACGAGGGACGCTGGGCCGACATCTCAGACATCCTGATCGAAGCGGCCCAAAAGCTGCAAATGGCCGGAGCCAGCCTGGTGCTGATCTGCGCCAACACCATGCACCTGTTGGCCGCCGACGTCGAAGCCCGCATTTCGATTCCCCTGGTGCACATTGTCGATGCCGTCGCCGAGCCCATTAAAGCCCAGGGCTTAGGGCGGGTGGGGCTACTGGGCACCAAATTCACCATGGAGCAAGATTTCTACCGCCAGCGGTTAATTGAGCATCACGGTTTGGAGGTATTGATTCCCAGCGATTCCAGCCGGGACGTGGTGCACCAAATTATCTACGACGAGCTGTGCCAGGGCCAGTTTAAACCCGATTCTTGCCAACGGGTGCTGGCGCTCTGCCAGGAACTGGTCGAGGCCGGGGCCGAGGGGGTGATCTTGGGCTGCACCGAGCTAGAACTGCTGGTGAAGGATGCCGCCGCCGCGGTACCCCTGTTCCCCACCACCCGCATCCATGCCGAGGCCGCCGTTGCCGTGGCTTTGGGTCTATAGGGCCTGCGATCGCCTTGGCTTTTGCAGGCCGACTGTGCTAGGGATATTGAGTTATCGGGCTCAAGATTGCAGCCACCGCCGGAGGTTTATTTCTGCGTCAACTTCGTCTACCTTGGCTTGGGCTAAGAACTCGTACAGTTTGGCTTTAGCCACCATGGGAAACGTTAGGCTAGTCTCAACTTCTCGATACACCTCGTTGTCAAGCTGGTAAATCCGCCAGACCCTACCGTTGTAGCGCCAAAATTCTGGTATTCCTAGGTTGGCATAGAGGCTGAGTTTGTCAATGTCGGTGTGGGTTATGTCAACTTCCACCACCAAGTCTGGGGGTGGGTCGGTTTGCAGGTCAATGGTTTTGCCCGCCACTAGGGGCTGGTTTTGAATGTAGTAGGCATTGTCCGGCTCAGCACCACGATCTAAATCTTCTCGGTTGAGGGTGGTGGAGCCCAGGGTTTTGATTTTTAGCCCTCGCTCTACCACCAGAATGCGAATAAACAGCTCAATCAGGCGAACGGCAAATTCGTGCTCTTCGAGGGGCATGGTGATTTCGAGCGCACCGCGATCGTAGGTAAAGCGGGCCGCACGAGTCTGGGGCAAGGCTCGGTAAATTTGCTGGTAAGCCTGCCAGTCCAAGCCGCGCAGCGTCACCCGCTTCTCGCCAAGGGCAATATTGGCTTGGGTGTTGGGAGCGCTAGTGACCATGGGCCTTTGCAAGAGTGTGTATCCATAGTGCCATACAGCAAATGGGTGGGAGATGCTAGAACCCAGGGGTATGGGGGGTGCCCCCACCTTAATGAATCTGCCTTGAAAATCTTCTGGCGGCGGCGGTTGAACGAGGCTAAGGATCCCGGTATAAGCTCATTTATGAGTCTAAACGCCTATTGATATTACGATCCGTTAAGGTTTGTGGGGGGTGGCGATGAGAGCTGAAATCTCTCGCTATAGACTGGTCAAAGATTAGGAAACCCTTACTGTATAGACCGTTTTGACCAACCTTTGAGGGCCATCCTTAAAGCTGTCAAACCCAGTCGTGACCCACATTGGAGTTTTTATTCAATGTCCCATTCTGTCAAAATCTACGATACCTGTATTGGCTGCACCCAGTGTGTGCGCGCCTGTCCTACCGACGTGCTCGAAATGGTGCCATGGGATGGCTGTAAAGCCGGGCAAATTGCCTCCTCTCCCCGCACCGAAGACTGCGTTGGCTGCAAGCGGTGCGAAACCGCCTGTCCCACCGACTTTTTGAGCATCCGGGTCTACCTGGGTGCCGAAACCACCCGCAGCATGGGCCTTGCCTACTAGGGCAAGCTCTTCTGTACAGCCATAGTTATCGTCATCAAGCTCAACCCCTGGGATTAACTCCCCCAGGGGTTTTTTACGCACTTCACGTTTAAGCTAGAGCGATCGCAGCTGCGCCTACATGTCTAGTTCCTCCCCAAATGCCGATTTCCTCGACCAGTGGCGCTTTGCCCTAGCCCCATACAACCTGGGGTACAAGGTCAAGCTGGTATCCCAACTCATGTATCGCGATTTTTTAGAGCGGCTAGAACCCTACGGACTGACCCCCTTTCATTACCTGGTGTTGTGCTGCCTGTGGGAAGAAGACGGCCTATCAACCTCGGGCATTGCCGATAAGCTCAAGCAGCTTGGGGCCACCCTCACCGGGGTTGTCGATCGCATGGAAGATCGCCACCTGGTGTATCGTGAGCGCGACCCCAGCGATCGCCGCATCATTCGCATCTGGCTCACTGACGACGGCAGGAAGCTGATGGACGTACTGCCCGCTGTCGGCGCAGAGACCATTAAGCGTGCCACCGCAGGTGTCTCGGAGGCCGAGCAGGCTGCCGTTATGCAGTTGCTGGAGCAAATCATTCACAACCTCACCTGAAGAACCAAAACCACCCTGTTGACCCCATCGAAATTACTTAATATATTGACTATTAATGTATTGATCGATTTCGGCTGGTACACCTTAGAGCCGGTCAAAGTCTTTTGACCAAATTTAAAGTAATCAGGAAAAAGCCATGACAAAACTCAGCCTCAAACAAAAAAGCTGGTTGATTTCGGCTCACATTGCCTTTGCAGCTCTCTGGACTGGCACAGTACTGAGTATGTTTTTGCTCTCGCTACGAAGTACTACCTCTGCCAGCGGGGATGCGCTTTATGCGCTCAACTCTGCCATTAATGTGCTGGATGACTACGTGGTGATCCCTGCCGCCATTGGCTCAGTGGTGACAGCCACAGCCCTTTGTTGGGGTACTAACTACGGCTTCACCAAGTTTTACTGGGTAATCACCAAGTGGATCTTGACGACTGGACTGGTGGTATTTGGCACCTTCTGGCTGTTTCCCTGGAGCAACGGTGCCGAGCAAATTGTCTCTGTAGAGGGGCTACAAGCCATGACTAACCCAACCTATTCCTTTGAGGCCAAGGGCGTTTTGATCGGCACGTTGGTGCAGGCAATCTGCCTGGTGATCATTATTGGCATCTCGGTGCTCAAGCCCTGGGGCCGACGCGCCCTAGGCAAGCCGCCCCAAAGAGAATCACTGGGTTAGTTTTAGCCCATTGCCAATGCCCCAATCTCTCCCATCCCCAGAATAAGGGTTGTAATCTGGTAGCCCTGGGACGTGGGTTAGACTGAGGATAATCGAGTCTCTAGCAACAGCTCCGTGTTTTGACTCAGCAACAGGTTGCCATGGTTCAGGCCGTCCCTCAAATCACAACCTTTGATGAATTCATCGCCTGGTACCCAGAGCATGGTCGCTATGAACTTATTAACGGCAGAGTGCAAACAGTGAAGCCGACCGGGGCTCATGAGCAGGTAGGCGGCTATTTGAACGGCAGGCTCTCGGTGGAAATCGCTCGGCTGGGGCTGCCTTACTTTATTCCCAAAAGCTGTACTGTGAAGCCGTTTGGTGAGCAGTCGGGTTATCTCCCGGATGTGGTGGTGGTTGACCAAACTCAGTTGCAGCACGAACCTCGCTGGCAGCGAGAATCGACCTTGATCCGAGGTCAGTCGATGCCGTTGGTGGTAGAAATTGTCAGCACCAACTGGCGAGATGACTACCAGCGCAAGGCTGCCGATTACGAAGAGATGGGCATTCCAGAATTTTGGATTGTTGACTATTTGGGGTTGGGGGGACGGCGGTACATCGGCATGCCCAAGCAGCCCACATTCTCTGTGTATCAGTGGGTGGATGATGAATATCAGGTAACGCTGTTTCGCGGCGGGGAGCCGATCGCATCACCAACCTTTCCAGCCCTAGAGCTGACCCTGGCCCAGGTGCTCCAGGGAAGCCAGTTTTAGAAATTTCTAAGCAAGAGACCAGCGTTAATCCAGCGACTATAGCCGCTGTAGGGCACTGCCCACCCTTGGAAAACTATTCTCCAGAAGTCGCCTCAGGCGGAAGAACTGGCGAAGTCCTCACTAGGGAAATGGCAGCCTAGTCGGGCTGGACGGCAGTTTGGGTGGGGCAAGATATCGGGGATTGCCACATTAGTAGGTGGGCAATGCCCACCCTACCCATCCACCCATCCACTCATCCACCCATCCACTCTTCTACCCCACCTCCTGCGATGCCCTCACCTGCTGCTGGGGCTGGGGCTGAAACTGGAACAGGGTGTAGACCACGTTGCGGCGAATGCCCGTCATCATGTCGAGGAAGACCTCGTAGCCCTCGCTCTTGTACTCGATCAGGGGGTCTTTTTGGCCATAGCCGCGCAGGCCCACGGTTTCCCGCAGGGCATCCATCTGCTGCAGGTGGTCGCGCCAGAGGCTATCGATCTGCTGCAGGATGAAGAAGCGCTCGGCCTCCCGCATGAGCCCCGGCTTGATCTGGTCGACCTGAGCTTCTTTGATGTCGTAGGCAATCCGGGCCTGCTCGTGGAGGAAGGTTCTGATCTCGCCCACGGAGAGATCTTCCAGCTGCTCGGGGGTGAGGTCAGCCAGCAGGTAGACAAACTCTTTGATCTTGCCCACCATCTCGGGCAGCTTCCACTCCTCGGGGGGCAGCTCAGGGTTGATGTAGGCGTTGACAATGTCGTCCATGGTCTGCTCGGCGTAGCCAATCACCATTTCTTTGAGCTCGTCGCCTTCGAGCACACGGCGGCGCTCGGCGTAGATGGCGCGGCGCTGGTTGTTCATTACCTCGTCGTACTCAAACACCTGCTTGCGGATGTCGTAGTAGTAGGTTTCAACCTTCTTCTGCGCTCCTTCCAGCGATCGCGTCAGCATTCCCGACTCGATCGGCATGTCTTCTTCCACGCGGAAGGCGTTCATCAGACCGGCGACGCGATCGCCGCCAAAGATACGCAGCAGGTTGTCTTGCAGGCTGAGAAAGAACTTGGTGGAACCGGGGTCGCCCTGGCGACCGGCTCGGCCCCGCAGCTGGTTGTCGATGCGGCGCGACTCGTGGCGCTCGGTGCCGATCACGTGCAGACCCCCCTCCTGAATCACCTTGTCGTGCTCGGTGCTGGTAAGGGCCTCGTACTCGTGGCGAATGCGATTGTACACATCGCGCAGCCGCTGAATTACGGGGTCATCGGTAGGCGCCTTTTCGGCGGCGACCGCCAGCTTGTCTTCGGCCTGCAGCTCG
>DASQNN010000230.1:0-1916 GCA_035644955.1 Nodosilinea sp.
GGCTCTGGCTACCCTGGTAGTCAACCGTCTGCGCGGTGTGCTCAACGTGGCTGCCGTTAAGGCTCCTGGTTTTGGCGATCGCCGTAAGGCCATGCTCGAAGACATCGCCGTGCTCACTGGCGGTCAGGTGATCTCCGAAGACACTGGCCTCAAGCTCGACAACACCAAGCTCGACATGCTGGGTCAGGCTCGCCGCCTCACCATCACCAAAGACACCACCACCATCGTCGCCGAAGGCAACGAGAAGGATGTCAAGGCCCGCTGTGAGCAGATCCGTCGCCAGATCGACGAAACCGAGTCGACCTACGACAAAGAAAAGCTCCAAGAACGCCTGGCCAAGCTCTCTGGCGGTGTGGCTGTAATCAAGGTCGGTGCCGCCACCGAAACCGAGATGAAAGACCGCAAGCTGCGCCTGGAAGACGCCATCAACGCCACCAAAGCGGCGGTTGAAGAAGGCATCGTCCCCGGTGGTGGTACCACCCTGGCTCACCTGGTGCCCGACCTGACCGAGTGGCTGGAAGCTAACCTGACCGCTGAGGAGCACACCGGTGCTGCGATCGTGGCCCGCGCCCTGGCCGCGCCCCTGATGCGGATTGCCCAGAATGCTGGTCAAAACGGTGCGGTGATCGCCGAGCGCGTCAAAGAGAAGGACTTTAACGTCGGCTACAACGCCGCCAACGGTGAGTTCGTCGATATGTTTGACGCCGGTATCGTTGACCCTGCCAAGGTGACTCGCTCTGCCCTGCAGAACGCGGCTTCCATCGCTGGTATGGGCGGCGACTTCGACTACTAAATAATGCCTAAGCCTCTTGCGAGAGGCTAGGGTTAGTTAACAAAAAGCCGTCCTGACTCAGGGCGGCTTTTTTGCGGGTTATGTACAACGGCAGGATCGTTAGACTGAGGATAGTATGCGAGATCCTTTGCTTTGAAACTGAACCAGAACCTGTTGATGATTGGGGTAGTGGTTGCGATCGCAGCCACGGGCGCACTTCTACTGGGTGCCTATAGTGCCGCCTCTGCCCCCCTGCCCGAGGGCTTTCCGCCCCCCAGCCCCGATGGGGAGATTGAGATCAAGCAGTACCCTGAGTATCGAGCCGCCACCGTGCAGACCCCCGGCAATCTCGACTCAGCCCCCTCCCGAGGCTTTAACCCGCTGTTTCGCCACATTAGCAGCAACGATATTTCGATGACCGCCCCGGTAGAGACGCGCTACCCGGCGGCAACTTTGGAGGAGAGCGCTGCACCAGAGGGCGATGCCACAGTCTCATTTCTCTACCGCAGCCTGGATATCGTTCCCCAGGATGTTGCCCAGGATATTCAGATTGAAGATATTCCGCCCATGACGGTGGTGAGCATCGGCACCCGAGGTGGCTATGACCTGGAGTCTTATCGAGCCAGCATTCAACGGCTCCAGGCCTGGCTAGCAGCGCACCCCGACTACCAGGTGGTTGGCTCACCCCGGCGTTTCTTCTACGATGGGCCGTTTTTGCCCGATGCCCTCAAGCGCAGCGACGTACAAATTCCTGTGCGGCGGTAAACACTCAACCCGTAGGGGCGTAGCATGCTACGCCCCTACGGGTTGGGGTTATTCATTCCGGCTTTGGTATAGCTAGCGAGGACAGCTATAGGTCTATCGGAAATTGCAGGTGGTGCCGGCCCACAGGTCTTCGACAATGGCGTCGGGTTCAGCAGAACTGAGAATTCCGAACAGGTCGCCAGTGGAAAATTCTGTGCCGAGAGAACTCTCAATCACCTCGATGGTGTAGGCGGTCTCTAGTTCGCTGCGGGTAGAGCCCACGCCTACCCCGGCCATGGTCATTGGAGCCGCCTCGGCGTCAGACCGGGTCGACCAGCCAATGAACTCATCGTCAGCGGCGTGCAGCGCCAATCCGTTTGACCATTGGGTAATGATCTGC